>NZ_JNJM01000010.1:0-170628 GCF_000701645.1 Oribacterium sp. FC2011 | reverse complement strand
CCTATCAGGAGTCCAATGATTATGCCAAGAAATATTGATACAGGAATGTTTACGAAACTTGTCAGTGAAATCCCCTGTCCCTGAGCCATGCCTAAAAATGTCGAAAAAAGTACTATAACGTAAACGTCATCAACAGATGCCCCCGCCAGGATGAGCTGAGGGATACCTTCTTCTGTTCCATAACCTTCATCCATCAGTTTTACCATTCTGGGGACGACAACAGCAGGTGATACAGCAGCAAGCACAGAACCGAGAATTGCAGCGTCAAGAAGAGGTAGTCCGAGCAATCCGGGAGCAAGAATAAGCATTCCTATGAGCTCACATGTTGCAGGCACAAAGCACATCAGAAAAGCAGGTCTTCCGAGTTTTTTCAGTCCTGATACATCGAGGCCGAGTCCTGCTCTTGTCAGGATTATGATGAGAGCTATTTTCCGAAGATCAGAAGATATCCCAAGAATGCTTCCATCTATAAGATTCAGTACATAGGGTCCCAGCAGAATGCCTGTTATCAGTAATCCAATAAGACTTGGAAGCTTTAGTTTCCTGCAAATAAAACCAAGAGACATTCCTAAAATAAAAATAAGCGAAATACTGAGTAACATAAAACCCTAACCCTCCTGTGATATCAAAAAAGCTGACAACTACTGCGTGAATAAACGCAGAAGTCATCAGCTATAGTAAGCGGTTCAAGTAATTTTACTTAGGGAGAACTTCATTCCCTTGCTTGTTTTAATATAGCATATGGGATATATTAAAGCAATAATGTTCACAGTGACAGTCCGTTAAATCTTATTCTTTTCAGGCTTCAGGAATCCATAGACCGCTGTGATAAATACAGCAGCGCTCAAAAGAGTTGTCATACTTCTGTTCTCGCCGGTCTTGGGAGTCCTTCTTGCTGCAAGAACTCTTACGTTCTGAGGAACATCAGCTGTAATAGGAGTGTCCACTTGTGTAGTGACAAGATCAGGTGTCTCTGCTCTTTTATTGAACTCAAGTCCTCGGCCTATCACATAGCTTCCGCCACCACCTCCTGAATGACTGCCGCTTGACTTATGAGATGTAGGAGTCTCTGATTTTTTCTCTTCCTTTTGAGCCTCAGTTTCTTGCTGAGTCTCGTTAGTAGCTTCTGTTTCTGGTTGCGTTTCAGTTGATGCTTCAGTCTCCGGCTGTGTCTCTTCGGGCGTGTCTTCCTTTACTGTTTCTTCCGGCTCTCTCTTATCCTTCATTGTAACGGTTACTACGGATTTACCGGATGATACCTTGAATTCAACCTTTTCTGCTACAAGGTAGCCATCAGGAGCTGTAATCTCTATGAGGTAATAGGTACCGTCTGGAAGATCTTCAATTTCGTGAGGTTCTTCTTCAGATATCCAGCTGTCGATTTCGTTTTCTTCTGAGTCTTCAACTATCAGTTCTGCACCAGGCAGCTCATCGCCGGTGGTAAAGTCTTTCTTATGGAGAACAACCTTTGTCTTCTCAGGTTGCTCTTCCGGTTCTTCTTTCTTAGTGGGAGCATCCTTCATTACTATTGTCTGTGCTTCGCCTTCGACAACGGTAAATTCGATGGATTCTGCTATCTCGTAACCATCAGGAGCCGTAACTTCCTCAAGTATGTACTTTCCGTCTTTGAGGTTCTTAATTACATGAGGTTTCTCTGTAGAAGTCCATGATTCAACTTCTTTTCCGTCCTCGTTTGTGATCTTAAGCTTTGCTCCGGGGAGTTCTTTACCGTTTGTAATATCTGTCTTACGGATTGAAATCTCTGATGATGATGCAATCTCTTCTTTAAGAGGTGCATCATACATGATTACGCTTTCAGCTACTTTTCCGTCTACTACTTCAAACTCAATATCTTCAGCAAGATCATAGCCTTCTGGTGCAGTTATCTCTTCAAGTGTGTAGAATCCGTCCTTAAGGTTTTTCATGATGTGTGGTGTTTTCTTTGAGGTCCAGCTCTCTACTACTTCGCTATCCTCGTCATAGAGTGTAAGCTCTGCTCCGGGGAGTTCCTTACCGTTAGTGATATCCTGCTTTGAGATAGGGATTTCAGAGGATGTTGCAATCTTTTCTATCTTCTCATCGTACATCACAACTTCTTTCTTTACTTTTCCGTCTTTAACTTCGAAAGTCACGTCTTCTGCAACGCTATAATCTTCCGGTGCGATGGATTCGACAAGCTTGTATGTTCCGTCAGGAAGGTCGTATACAAGGTGAGGTTCTTCGTCGGATATCCATGAATCTATTTCGTTTTCATCCTCGTCATAGAGCACAAGGAATGCACCGCTAAGTTCTTCCTTTGTTGTGGCATCTTTCTTTGAGATCGGGATTTCGTTATGTACTTCCTCTTCCTCTTTTTCCTTTACAGTAAGAGTGTGCTCTACTGTGGTTGTTGATGAAGTAAGCACGTTTTGGTGTTTTGAATCAGTTACATAGAAGCTTAATGCAACGTCTTCTGTTGTGAATTTAATCTCTGTAGGCTCAGAATCGCTTACAAAACAGATCTTTGTGCCTGTTGTGAACTCGTCACTTCCGTTTACTGTAATGCCTTCTGTTGTGAGCTTAAGTGTGTGGTCTGCATCATCAGATGCTGTCACAGTTACTTCATTTGACATATATGTGCCGTCATCCTGAAGTGTGAATACTATATCCTTATCCGCATTGAGTGATACATTTCCTCTTTCTGCAGTATCATTCTGAATTGCATTGAGAAGAGCATTTCTGTAAGCTGCCACCTTTGCTTCAGTAAAGACGTACCCGTCGATACCCTTTATCTCTGATGGTTCATGTGCACTATCTGTAATGAACCTATATAAAAGGCTTGATACAACATTAAGAGCCGCATCACCATTCTCAAATGAACCCTTCACAGAATCATAGCTTACACCGAATACCTCTTCAAAAAGACCAGTCTGGTCATTAGGAACACCGTAGTACATGAGTTTCTTCACATTGTTATACTGGCTTTCAGAAAGACCGCTGGATGAAAGGGTGTAACCGTTCTTATTATTTACATGTCCTGGCATCCATCTGTCGTAGTTATAACAGAAACCTATCTCGTCATTAACGTAAAAAACGGCTTCGCCCTGATCGTAGAATGAGAACACTACATCCTTTATCATCTCATCCGGAAGATTACCGCGAATAGCCTCATATTGAGAGAGGCTTGTGAAAGCAAATGGAGAAATGCTTGTATATCCTGATACATCTACGCTCGAGTCCGCATATTCTGAGAACTTAATGATTCGGCCATTCTTTGAAAGGATCGAACCGTCATAGTTTGTCTGAAATGCTCCTGATGCCGCAAAACTTCCAACTTTTGCACCATAGAGGATATCAGAGCTTTCAGCAACATCAGCCGCAGCATTTGTGACATCATTTGTAATGACAAGTGTATCTATGCTTGTTCCCGCAAAAGTAAGAGGATATACAGTTGATACCCTGTTAAGATTAAGTGTTGCAAATTCCGCATCATCTGCACTTATTACCATAGTTGTGTAATCCGGCATGACGAAATCCTGTCTGGGATTACCGGAATAGTACTTAATGAGGGAATAATTATTATCGGAGATATAGCCATAAAGACCTTCAGCCGCAGCCACGAATGAAGTATTGGTCTCAGGTACTATGATGGTACTGAGTGCATCGGCATAAGTGAAGGCAGAGCTTGTCACACCCCAGACATTATCCCCGATAACAAGGGTACTAACATCATTGTTCCCGAGGAATGTTTTTGTTCCGTTTGGATCACCAAGGAAAATTGTCTCTCCAAGGTCGTCCGGTATAACAAGCACTCCGTCTGCGGTGTCCCCTGATGTTATGCCTGTGACATATGTGATACCGTTATTTGAAACTGTCTTAATACTTCCTGAGTTATCGGCTATAGCCGTGAGTCCAGTGTTTACAAGCACTGATACAGCTGCCAGGGCTGAAACACTTTTTCTGATCTTTTTTCCGAAGCGAATCATATCGCTGTCTCCCTTCCTTTTTTTATTTCTGATAAAAGAATTATGGAAGGGGATTTTTCGGATAAGGGGGATATTTAGGGATTTTGAAGAATTTAATGAGGATTTTTTAAAAAATGCAGGATGTTACCGGTATGCAAATAGGAAATGGAAAAACAGAAAAAAGCAAATGGACAGTATAAGTGAGTCCATTTGCTTATAAATGAAAGCGGATATTCACAGTCTGTCAGGGATAATAAAGCCTATGCGCTTCTTTTCCTGGATATGTTTAGAAGCTTTAGGAACAGCGAAATCGGTTTCTACGAGTTCATCGTTTTGAATGCCGACATATTGAAGCGATATATTCCCTTGTACCGGATGGCACGAGTCGTGCTTTTGCATACTCATACTCCCAAGCACGCGCATCCACTTTGCGAAAAGAACATATCTACCGTTCCAAACGCGCAGGGGAACATGTCAGCGTATTATCTCGCGCAGGGGAACATGTCGAGAAAGCAAGCCTGAAAAACAGATTATCGTATTCAGCAAAACTACTTCTTATGAAACCTATATGTGCGTTTTCCGCTTTGCTTTGCCTGATACATCGCCGCATCAGTATTTTCAAACAGTTCTTTTACATTGTTGACATCCGTCCCATGGGTGATACCGACGCTAATAGAAGCACGCGGCAGGCCGTCGGCGGTCTCATCCAGTGCAAGGTTGATTTTCTCGATTTTCGAAGTGATCTGCTCACGCTGTATTTGAGGCGAGTGAACCATAAAGACAACGAATTCATCACCGCCGATGCGGCAGATATAATCGTCAGACCTGAAATTGTTTCTTAAAACCTCTACCAGCTTGATCAGGACTTTGTCTCCCGTTTCATGTCCATAGGTGTCATTGATGGCCTTAAAGTTATCGATGTCAAAGAGCAGCATATATGTACTGTTAAGATCGATACTGGAAAGAAGCAGGTCATATCCGGCGCGATTGTAAGCGCCGGTCAGTTCATCGTGAGACGCTTTGAAATTCAGACGTTCCAGACTGCTCTTATAGACCTCATATATCTTGTTATAAGCGCGGGCCAGATAGCGGAATTCATTTGCACCAACCTCAGGAATAGGACTGTCAGACTTGATGTGGTTCACCGCATTCAGGATTGGGTTGATACCGAGACGGGAAGTGATCCAAACCATAAACAGGATGATGATAGTTTGAATCACAATTGCAATGCGCCCAAACACGATCTTTCCGTGAAGAGATTCCAGCGCAGAAGCATTTTCAACATATACCGTCTGCTCCAGTTTATCAAGACTGGCCTTCATATTCTCCTGAATCTGATCTTTCAGAGTATAGTAATCATCATTGAGAACAAGCTCGGTGGCCTTTCGCATCTTTTCTTCCGGAGCAAGCGCCTGATCTTCTGAGGACAGTTCTATTGAGTGAAGAATCTCAGGATAGTCCTTATACCCTTTGGCTTCAATCACGAGTCGCATCGCATAGTATTCCTGATTCATCAGCTCCAGAGAATAATTCATAGCATTCTGAAGACTCTGCAAGGCTTCCTCGCTGCCACTTCCTTCCGACATCCTGTCGATTGCCTCTTCCCGGCGCTTTGATTCGAGTGCCTCCGTGAAGTATTCTTCCAAGAATCGCATCTCTCCCTGAACAGTAAATCTCTGTACTTTTTCCGTTAAATAATCGGAAGCATCCATCAATTCACGGGCTGCCTGTGCCAGCTCCACCTGCTGTTCTGACACATGAGTCAGGGCATGAAAACTGGTCGTCAGTTGAAATGTAAACAGAATCATCAGACCTGAGATAATCACAGCCCCAATGATCAGCCATAAATGGATCGTCCGTAGAGAGATACCCTTTTCTTTATCTTGTTTCGGCATAGTTCTTCCTCTTTTCTGCTTCATAGGTGAAGGCAGCTAATACTATTCAGCGATCGATGCAATCTTTGATTATGCTCTTTTCAAATTCAGATGCAGGGAGCGGACGTGAGAAATAATACCCCTGAACCAACTCGCATCCCATTTTTTTGAGCAGCTGCATCTGGGTTTCCGTTTCCACGCCCTCGGCGATGACGGGAACCTTCAGGTTTGCTGCGATATCAAGGATCAATTCGACAAGCCGGACATCCTTTTCATCGTGTTCTATGTTTTGAATAAATGCCATATCCATCTTCAGCACGTCGATGGGGATGGATGATAGCATATTCAGGGAGGAATAACCGGAACCGAAGTCATCCATCTCGATTTTGTAGCCCTTTGCACGCAGTTGCTGGATGACACGCCGCAGCTGCTCAGCGTCCTCTGTATAAGCGGACTCCGTCACTTCCAGATGCAGGTACTGATAATCAAGGGAGAATTTCTCCACCAGCGCATCCAGCGTTTGCTCCAGAGTGGGGTCAAGGGCATCCACACGGGACAGGTTGACAGACACAGGTATCGTGATGCCGTACTTCTCCCGCCATTCGGCAATCTGTCGGGCTGTTTCCCGCCACACATACTTGTCTATCTCGCTGATCTGCCCGTTTGCCTCGAACAGGGGGATAAAATCGTTTGGAGTGATCACTCCAATCTCGGGATGATGCCAGCGGATCAGTGCTTCCGCGCTATGAAAACGCGGCGGATCGTTTTGGATATCGTACTTTGGCTGATAATAGATCTCAAACTCATGGTCCCGCAGCGCACGGTCAAGGTCGTTGATCAGCCGTTGGTTCAGATCCTCCTTCACGCGCATATCTTCATCATAGACCATGAGATGCTTTTCGCTGCCGCGGATAATACTGCTGGCGGCTCTTGCCCGGTCAAACAGCTGCATCGGTTCCACGCCCTCCTGCCACGGAGCCACGCCCATACGCAGCCGGATGCTTGCGTTCGGAAACAGATTCCGAAGGCTGCTCTGGAAGCGGCCCAGCAGAAGCCGGTAGTCTTCCTGCGGCCTGCAGAAGATATCGAAACGATCGCCTTCAAATCTGCCGCCGATCCCGTCTGTCTGGCGGAGAAAGCCCCGGATCTCTTCTCCAAGGGACTTGAGCACCTTATCGCCGAATTCTCTGCCGTGCAGTTCGTTCACGGAGTGGAACTGCTCAATATTCAGGACCACGGCATCCATTTTGGGCTCCGGAGTTTCCCGGTGTATACGATTCGCGTACTCAAAGAAGAAGTTCCGGTTATAAAGCCCGGTCAATGCATCCGTTTCCACGGCCGAAATCAGCTTTCTCTCTGAGTTGGCCCTCCTTTCTGCCCGTATGTTCCGAACAAGAAGCAGGATGATGACCAATGCGATGGCTGCCACAACGGCAAGAACGCTGACCACGTTATCTCTGATGAAATCAAGGAACGTCACCCGTTCGTCAACGAAGGTGTACGTTGTAAGCGAAGAGTTGATCAGCGAATCGGGGATGAGACGGCTGATCTTATTGAGAATGGAGTACAGGCAGTCATCCTCCCGCCTGACTGCAAAGGACAGATCCATGACATTCCCCGTGGCAAGGGTGGAAAGCTCGTATCTGTCACACAGATCGCGCATGCGGTTGAGCCGGTAATTGCTGACCAGGATGCAGTCTGCCTCTCCTTTTGATACCGCTTTGAAGACGTCCTCTCTTTCGTCATAATACGCTGCTTTCCAATGCGGGAAATAATCCATTACAAAGGATTCGTAGTTCAAATTGCCCTTTGTGATGGCGATCGTCATATCCTGTTCCGGTGACAGACCCTGCCGGTCTGCGGTCCGGACTGCCGCATACAGCTCCGTCGTAGCATAGGGGTCCGTGATGATGATCCCAAGCTGTTCACCGTCGTAGGAGCTTAAATTGACAGGGAACACGCAGTCGATCTCGCCGCGAACCAGAGCCTGCACAGCCTCCTCCGTGGTACGAAAGCCCCTGGTTTCAAAACTGAGCTCCGCATTCTTCTCGCAAGTCTCAGCAAATGTCAGGATATCCGAGAGAGTCCCTTCAAGAGACTGCGTCTCCTCATCGACATCGCAGAAGGGTAAATAATTTGTCTGATACCCCACGCGGATTTTCCCATGCGTTTGATACCATTCCAGCTCTTCAGCGGTCAGAAAGCCGGTGAGCCCGCTGGCTTTATTGTACTGAGCGGTCATCTGCTCGTTGAAATTCCGGTTATCTTCCATGATGCGGTTCATGGCCGCATCCAGTTCCTGCTTGAGATCCGGGCGGTTCTTGTTGATGCCAAAATAGGATTCCGCAAACCCCACCTTGCATACAGGCAGCACATCCGCCGTATTTCCATAGGTGTCCAGCGTCACCAGAGCGTCGATCTCGCCGCGCTCCAGCATGGCCAGCAGTTCAGGGGTCTTTTCTGTCAGCTCTACAATTTCAGGATGGACGCCGTATTCCTCCGCCCATTCTACAAATTGTTTTTCCTGAATGCTGTTTTTGTTGACGCCGACCCGCTTTCCGTTAAGGGTTGAGAAATCATCCGGTCGTATCTCCGTATTGTCCGGCCTGATAAAGACGTGGTAGTCCTCCGAGCCCATCACCAGAGCGGAATAGAGGATCTTCTCTGCGCGCTCCTCGGTATACGACACGTCACTGAGCAGATCGATCTCTCCAGCGATCAGCATTTCAAGCAATTCTGACCAGCTGCCCTCCACATATTCATAGTTCCACCCGGTAAAGGTGGCGATCCGCTGCTGGTATTCATAGCCATAGCCTGAACGCCTTCCGAATCCATCCGCGTGGTGGAAAGCGGACTCGTACCAACCCACACGCACGGTCTTTCCGGTCTCCTGTGCGTGCGCAGATAATGGCATCAGCAAAGAAGCAGCGATAATAAGGCATAGAAGAAAAGCCGAAGACCGCTTTATCCGAGTAAATGCATCATTTTTCATCACATATCCACCACCTTTTTTAAGTTAAATCGTAGAAGCCACAAATCTTTTCCGGATCATTTTTGACTCGGTCCGCTGCAATCTTTGCGCGTTCAAACCGATCTTCAATACTCTCCACATGTCGCGCATCAGTGAATACACCAAATCTTATGCTGACTTTATCTGCGATCTCTTTTACGGCAAACACATCGGAAAGGAACTCACTGATCAACCGCTCATAATCATCCTGATGTGGGCAGTATGACAGGCAGGTATCGTCTTCCTCCCTGCAGCTGATCCCACCGGTCTCACGAGCGATTTTTATCATACCTGTACCTATGCTCCGCAGCACCTGGTCACCAAATTGCCGTCCGTATGTTTTATTGAAGGAATGGAATTTGTTCACATTGCAGGCGATTGCGTCCAGAGGCCTGTCCTTGTACAGATGATCAAGCCTGCTGACATATCGGAAGAAATAGTCCTTATTCAGCAGTCCTGTCAGTTTGTCACGCTCCGTGTAAAGGATCAGTTCACGATCCTCCGCCAACTCGATACACTTGGCAATTCGGGCTTTGACGATCTCAATATCCGGATATGGTTTCGGGATGAAATCCATTGCGCCGATTCTCAGACAGTCCAGCTCCGCATCCTGATCAACAGTTAAGATGATCACCGGAATGGACATTAGTTCCTCATCGATCTGCATCTGGGCAATTAATTCCCGACCATTCATGTTCGGCATCTGCAAATCAAGAAGAACGAGGTCTATCTCATCTTTGTGACTATGCAATGTTTCCAGAGCTTCAACACCATCCGAAGCATAAGAGATATCATAATCTTCCGCGAGAAGGTTACCCATGATCTCACGGTTCATTTCGATATCATCAACGACCAGAATGCGCTTGCGGGCATGGATAACTGGGATGTAATCCGAAGCTGTTTCACTGTCGGCTATATCATCCTTTTTCAGTATAGTATCTTTCAGATATTGTTTCCGGGCATACATGGCCTCGTCTGCCTCTTCGGCGACCTGCAGAAGAGAAGGATGTTTATCCCTGTCGTATTCCGCCATGCCGGCGGACACGGTCTCTCCCAATCGGATTTTCGTGCGGTCGGAGGGAATGGCATTGATCTGATTCATCAGTTCCTTCCGGTCTTGGTAATCATTTCCGGAGAGGATCACAATGAACTCATCTCCTCCCACCCGGAAAACCGGGCTGTGATCGAAGATGGTACAGATCTTTTTGCAGGCTGCCCGAATGCAGGCATCGCCTTCCTTGTGGCCATACAGATCGTTGACTTTTTTCAGATCATTGATATCGCAGACTACCACCGCAAAAGGTTCCTGTTCTTCCTGCTCAATTGCGGTATTGATTTTCCTCTCCCACTGAAGGTATGCGTTTTTGTTCTTGACACCTGTGAGGGGGTCGATGTCCGCCATCCTCCTTGCCGCAGAGAGATTCTGTGCTGTCTCCTTTTGTTCCATGATGTCGATAAAAATCCCGACGTAGGTGACGGGAGAGCCGTCCGGGCGGCGTATGAGTTTGCCCACGGCCCGGTACCAGCGGTAGCCTCTGCTCTTCGTCAGCAGACGGTATTCCACGTCATAGGTCTTCTGCCCTGTGTAGTCGGAGATGGTGTCGTGAAACTCCTTCAGCACCCGTTCTTTGTCGTCGGGGTGCAGCAGATCGGACCAGGATTCCAGAACGTCCGGAAAGTCCTCTCTGCTGTGGTAGCCCAGCATTCTGCGGAACTCGTCGCTCCATTTGACCCCGACCATCACGCCCTGTTCATCGAAATCCATGGTCCATTTGCCTGACCCGAGCATCTCGTGAATGGTGTCGAGAGAAGCGGCTTCGCTATGCAATGCGGCATTCAGCGTATGAATGTCATTGAATTCGTAGATTCCCGCCCTTTTCAATTCGCAGACAAGCAGCATATCCGCGACGATGCCAAAGATCGAAACCATGACCTTCTGCATATTCTGTGGCGTGAACTGAGTAAAGCTGTGATCCGTGGAGAAAAAGAATAATGTGTAGCCAAGCATGATCACCGCCGCGACAATCCCGCCTCCATATCCGAACAGCGCGGAGCACAGGACAAGTCCCGCGATCAGAATCATATTCGGGTTGGGAATATCGCAATAAAACACAAGCAGGATCAGCGCAGCCATGATTACTGCCGTTATGACAATTTTCTTAGGCAGGCTGACCTGCAGCTGCATGAGCGTGTTCTTTCTAAGTTTATCTGCCACCTTGTGTCACCTTGCTTTCTTTTTTAGTACTCTGAAAAATTACACCCCCTGTAATCACAAGTTCACGGTGATTGGCACTTAATTTCAGATTACAATGCATATTCTCGTTTGGTATATCGGCTCAAATATGACAAACATCAGCTCAAAAAGGCTTGGATAATAAGGATAAATTACGCGATTAAAGTAGATTATTTATGTCGGATTTTTACACCACCTTGATTATAAGTGTTAGAAATATTACAATTAAGGTATACATTGTATACTTATTGGGGCTTATTATATGCTGAGCATAAAAGAATTAAGGGAGATGACAGGACTCACGCAGGTCAAATTTGCCGGGACGTATCATATCCCTTTACAAACTGTAAAACAATGGGAAGCCCATAGTTTAACGAAATGATAGTGATAAGAATTGACGAGAATTGACCCTAAAATGAAATAGTGTCGGTTTAACCAAAACCTGTAAAAAGAATAAAGCAGAAGTGTAAAATGTCTGTTTTTTCGGCTTTTTACAGTTTTCCAGCTTTATTTTTTAAACCAGTTTTTGTAAAAAGCCGAATAAATAAACCAGAATTTGTAAAATGCCGAAGATATTAAAGCAGAAATTGTAAAAAGCCGAAATTTTATTAAACCTGCTTTTGTAAAAAGCCGAATATATTAAACTTGGTATTGTAAAAAGCCGAACCGGAAATCATTCAAGGTCATAGATATCCAAGATTATTGTCGTAATTCAGTTTTATAAGTTTTCCCGGATTGTCTTCCAGCTTCTTCAGCGCCGTAGGCTTCGGCTTTCTTCATGCCATCGGAATCCCTCCCAAGAATCTCTGTATCAACAAGGCTTATCGCCTCTTCTATATTTATCTCGCCTAATAGCGAGAGAAAAATCGATGCACTTAAACTATCCAGCAAATCCGGCAGAGCCGCTGTTATGAAATCCTCTATTTCAAGAACATCCAATTCAAAGTGCGAATAAGGAATCGCCATTATAGTAGTTATGTCTTGACAGCCGTCTTCCGTAACACAAAAGCGAGGAGTTATCAAATGTTCCAATTTATAAAGAGTCCCGTTCATCCCGTCCTTCACTCGTGACCAGACCTTTGCATCTAGATAGTTCATAAGTCTGTATAATTCGGATAAATGCTTTGATTCCTTACACCATTTTGTACCTATCTCTGCGTAGTAGACTCTCGCCTCCATGCAATCCTCATAGAAGTATATGCTCCCCTCAGAATAATGCCCCGGGCATCTGTCACAGTTCTTGAAGGCCATTGTTATATGTGGAGTATCTTCTTTCATGCATTCTTCGAAGTATATGTTGTGGGATTTCAATTAAATCGAAATCTCAGACATTACCTTAAGTGCCTGGCTCAACTTCCTTGGTCGCTTACGTTTTTCTTTGAGGCGATCCTCAAATCTTTCTAATGAATACATTTTGACCTCTCCTGCAAAATATCGTTCCTGTGAATCCTTAAGTGTAGTGTTGATTTCCTGTTTTCGTTCTTTCTGCATATCACCAGAATGCTTTCTGAAATCCACAAGGGATTTAATCACTCGCCCCAAAGGGCGGTAGGTGTACTATCGCCAATGTTAATGAGAGGTTTTTTGTCTGCATCACTGTCCCTATACCTCAGAACTGTTTAAACACAGACCTCAGAGCTACAGACTTGGTACTACATCCGTAGGTGACTATATATTCTCTCTTAACGTAGCCCATAAAGGACTTAGGCTACTCACCCAAGGGTTACGGCTTTATCGCAAACCCACGGGCTTGCTCGTGGGTATTAGTGAGGATATTTGCTATCTGGACTAAACGGTTGTCCTTGTCTGTGAAAGCATTTCTTAATGCACCACTTTGGGATGGAAATAAATTCTACGATGTTGAATATGAAATAGTAAGGGCTGATCCATAATGACTTAAATTTGCGGAATGTACACTCGTACTCTCCGCAAATCTGTTTATATAATGATGATGTAGTTTGTCTGGCGATTATCTGTAACGTCTAACATGTGTCTTTGCATTCAGCATAATATCAATCAATCTTAAGTTTCCTATTCCGACAAATTCAATGGCAAGCTCTGCTAAAAAAAAATCGGACGCCTTACAGTTATCATAAATTTCATCGAAATCACAGCATTCTTCCTGAATCTTTAAAAAGTCCTGATCAGACAATACTATTGAAAATGAGTTTTCCAAATAATTTTTGATAGCCGCAAACATCAACTCAGAACCAAGCTCGATGGTCAAATAACTAAGGTCATCTCCATAAGTAGGATAACTCCATCCCATCCCACTCATATGCGTTGATTTTTTGCCTCCAGTGTACTCATTTTCAAGAAAATCTGTTACTGTCTGGTCTAAAGATACATAACCATCTTCAACCAGGATACCCGAGTGGTCGTACTTATTGCCATCAGATTTCCATACATAGTGTTCTACTGGAGATTCAATATATTTTCGTATTTCCCGAATCAGCTGTGCACGGATAAAGTTTTTGCGTTCTTCAAAAAAACTGTTAACATATTCGGCAATTTCTTCTACGTGGGTATTTATATGCTCGATATATAGTGAGTTTTCCATATCCTTTATTACCTCTTTTGCACATTTTTGAAGTATCTTGGATATGTGTCTACTGCTTCTGTTGATACCTCAATAGCATTAATTCGCCGTACATTTGGATTCAATTAGTCTTAATATGCTTAATATAATAGCAAACATATATTTGGGTGTCAATATCAGAACGGCACATTATTTGCCTAATATATTAAATCTATCATTCAATCCAATTCTTAATCTTTAGGCCTTCAACCCTGGAAAATTCTCTGACATTGTTTGTTACCAAAGTGTAAGCAAGCGACTGGGCATGGTCTGCTATCATCATGTCGAGAGGACCTATCGGGGTTCCTTTTTTCTCAAGATTAGCTCGGATTTTTCCATAGTAAATTGTGGCATCGACATCAAAATCCATTATTTCAATATTTGCAAGCATAAGGGAAAGTGCCAGTCTGTTCTTCTCAACTGCTGTGCTCTTTTCTACACCATGTACCAATTCTGCATATGTTACAGATGAAATAATTTCTCCGGTTTATGCTTGATCGCATAAATGCAAATGTTGGTGTCCAACATATATCTCATAAATCTTCACGCTCTTGTACCGGATTCTCCGCGCGGCTATCTGACATGAAATCATCAGAAAACATATCTAATGCCTTCTTAAAGGAATCCCAATTATTTGTCTTTGGAAATAAAAGAACTATATCTCCAATTTTATTGACCATTACTTCATCTGATGTAAAGCGTTATTCCTTCGGCAGTCTTACTGCCTGACTTCTTCCATTTTCAAATACTTTTGCAGTCATCATAATAGACACCTACCTTTCTTGTAATTAAGTACATATCGTGGTATATACCAAAGCAAGCATCAATCGTCAAACTTTTAAAAAAATTCCTTTTTTTTCACAAAAAAACAGCCACGTATGTGTGGCTGTATCACGCGTCAATCAGGAGGATTATACGCTCTTATTCATCATCAAATTCATCTTCTATTAAATCCATGTCATCATCGTCGCCATCAGAATCAAAGTCATCATCAATGGTACCATCATCCTTTAAATCATACATGGATTTGAATTCATCACCGAGATTTGAGCTTAGAGACTCCATTACTTCAAACTTTGCACGCTGCTTGTCTCCGTTTGGCACAGCAACCTCTCCGTTCATGATCTTTGCAATCTGGACTATACGGTTGTCCTTATCTGTAAATTCATATCCCATTGTCCTAGGAGCAAGTCCGTTCCATGCATAGCCGTCCATATCTCTTCCGTCACCATCGTTGGCATCAATATAGCTTGCATATTTTGTTTTCTCATCGTCATCGTAAAGTGCAGCTACAAAAACAAAAGGGATTCTTGCCCTGTTGCAGAGTATCCGGATTTCCTCAAGTTTGTTTTTGATGTGCTTTTCGAATTCTGTTCTCTTATCGTACATAATACTTCTTTTTAACCCCCACTCATATTAAATCGCGTTTTATTTTACTCAGTGCACGTTCTCGTGTCAATGTATGTCTGACACAACGACCACGCAGCATATAATTCTATATGTTGTTTTATGTTAACAATCCGAGTTAAAGAATACATCATATATTTCTTGTGCTTCATCCTGGTCGAAATCAGTGCTCTTATTGTTTTCAGCAATGGTTTCTGTAACACTTGTGTTTGCTGTAGTAGCTGTTTTAGGTGAATGTATAAGAGTATCATCATTATTTATACTATTCCTTCTTTCTTTCAGATATTCTTTAAGCTTCCTACGGCCTTCTTCCAGATAAGCCTCGTTGTGTTCAACGTTTTCCTCTAAAGATTCATCGGAAACGATCTTCACATCTGCTTTAGGTTTTGAAGAATTATCTGAGAATTTACGCTTATCATTTGTTTCTTTACCCGAAACTAGTTGATTGATATGTGGAATATCAGATTTTGACACTGCTTTTTCATTTGTTAGTTCAATGATATTTTTAGTATTTATGTTAATCTCGACGTTCTGACTTACAGTCTTGTCCTCTGTCTGATCGCAGAATGTGCTTTTTTTCCACCTTCTTTTTATTTTCTTCCCGCTTTCTTCCATAATATCCTTAGGAAAATCAACATATCTTCCATCAGAGGTTTCGATTGGTTTTTTGTTATAGAATACATAGTCGCGGAAAAGACATATGTGTTCCTTAAGGATGAATTTTAAACATTCATTGCGGTATCCGGGTGTTATCCCATTAATATAGTCTATGAGTTCATCATCATTTATACCCAATGTAAAACGGGTTCTTATAGGACATTCTCCTTCTCTTTTTTGTGGCATACCGAACTGAAGAGGAATTTTCTTAAGTTCTGCATACAGCGCATCGAGAAATATACTTGCCGAAACATTATAATTAGTAAATAGTTCCACCAGAACATGGTCACCATTATCATGTAGTCTAATCGGTAGGTACATTAGGCACACCTTGCTTTCCTTTTCCGTTGTGCTGTTAATTGATTGAAGTAATATCCCCTGACATTAGAATATGTCATGCCGATGTTTGTGTTTTCATCTCCACGTATGAGTATGATGTCCATTTCGGCAAAATACTCTCTAATGTAGGATTCCCATGCAGCTGCGGTTCCGCCTGTGATTACGATATACTTATAATTTGAGAAATCGAATGTATTTGTCACCTGTTCCATTGCCTCAGTGCATATTTCTCTACTGGCTTCCTGAAGTAAATCTGTAAAATCTTCGGACTTTATCACGGGTGGTCTTCCTTTGACTCTTTTACATACTCTTACTTTTCCGGTTTCAAGGCAGTTCTGCATAGCAGAAGCCCTGAGCTTCACCCCGAATTTTTCTTTTATCTTTTCAGATGTTTTTTTAAGTACTGAATTCATTGAGAATTTTGTAAAAGATTCCTTATTGGAAATGGATCTTTCGGTTATTTCAAAGAAGTCAAGTGTCCCATATCCGATATCAAGAATGGCTCCGTTTTCGGAAAATGTCTTGATAAGGCTGTCGAGATTTCCATTATCGTCAACCATAAGGTTCATAAGGGTACCTTTGGGCTGTGACATAACATCAACACATCCATTTGGAATCTCAAAATCAAACTGTACATACTGGCCGGTCTCTACAACTTTAAGCGAGAATTTGTGCTTACCTACGAATGAGTCCTTTATAAGCTCAGTATCCTCCTCTATGTATGCAGGTGGGAGTCCTGTCTGAATTGCAAGGGTGCCATTAAGATCTTTTGGTTCACGGTATCCGTTATGAATAAGTGCGAGACCTATGGCTGTCTCCAAAGAGATTCTAAACATTGTGGTGTGATACCTGTATCTCGATACAAGCTCTCCATCACAATCATTGGTATCTGACTGGCTTACAAGCGCCTGGGCTGTTTTCCCAACTCGCCAGATGTGCTTTGTTTCTGCATCCCGATACAGTATTTCTTCAGGACTTAACGAACCACTCAGCATTTCCGGATTTATTCCTAAATCCTTTGCATAGTAAGGTGTGCAGAATACCCCGCTCTCACAATATGTCTTAACTCCGGAGTAGCCTATATCCGTAGCAATGATAGTAACTCCTTCAACGGAAGGACTGTTAAGAGGTTTGAATTCTGTTCTTGTCTGGTAATCTTTTGCAGTAATCATATGTATTTATTCCCTTTCGATATAAGATAAGCTTTTCTGATAATTTAATTATGGAAGGGGATTTTTCGGATAACAAAAATTCTGCACATCTTAAGGGATTGTTTGAAAGAGCGTATATTCAATCAGATATTACCTGCAGTATTTTCAGCCATAAACTTCTTCTCCTTCATCCTTCTAGTTACAAAGATTGAAATAAGGCCTGCGACGAGAACGAGGGGTATTGTTGTGGCAATAGGTCTCTCTGTGAAAGATTCAATAACTGCACTGTAAGCTGCCGTAATGGTACCAACTACGGAATCGAGAACGCCTAAGAGACCGCCTCTTGACTTAGCGACTGTTGGATCAACTGTGTAGGTGGCATTTGTGACCATGGTGTATAGGGTATTTCCTTCCGGGAATTCCTCTGTATATGTGCATCTCCATGACTTCTCAGGCATTGCGGGGAGAGGTACGTCTGCTTCATAAATAGCCTTTATGTCCTTTACGTACTTTCTGCCCTTTGCAACAGCATTTCTCATGGTGTTTCCGTTAACCATGTATGCTTCACCGTCCCACTTTATGGATTCGATCTCATAAGCCTTTGTGCTAAGGTCGAGCATCTTTAAGAATTCGTCCTTATACTTGATAAGTTCTGCATCTGCCGGTATTTCTATTCCGTTAAGGTTAAATACGTTTGCATCGCCGTAGCCTGATACTGTTATGGGGAATTCAAAGTCGTTGTCCCAGTATTCTTTAAGTACATCTTCTTTTGCAAGATTGAGTGTCGCTTCAAATTCCTTACCGGATGCTTTATCAGACATTTCTATAACCGTTTTTTCAGGAACGTTGACTTTATCTTCTACAGATGTGTATGTGACCTCTGTAGACTTGTGCTCTTTTCTGTCTTTAACAGCGCCCTCAATCAGAGTCTTAGATGTGAGGTTATACTTAATGCCGTCTTCAGAAATTGAAGGGAAAGGCTGGTTAGATTCGTCTGTCTCTTCGCCAAGAAAAGTATCAGTAACTATTGTCTTTACAAGCGGCTTTACTGTTTCCTGTGATATAAGGGTAGGAGTTTCAGTATTGCTTACTATGAATGGTACGTCATTGATAAGAACCGGCTCATCCAGTATTTCCTTTGGATCTTTTTCTTTATCGAATGTGGTGTACACGGTTTTCTGTTCAAATGAATGTGTGATTCTGTTTACAGAAACCTTTGAGGTATCGAAACTTGCAGCCTTTTCCAGTTCGCTATAACGTTCGGCGGTGTTTTTAACTTGATTGTTTGTATTAGCCTGGGCTGTCAGAGTTCCTGATAAGCTACTTACAGCTATTGCTCCAACTGATAAGAATGTCACTAATTTACGCATTTCCTTCACCTTTCTTCTTTTTTCCACTGAACAAAAGTCCAAGGAATCCAATAATTGAGATACCTCCAAGCATTGCAAACGGGAACACGTCTCCTGTCTTGTAGTTTCCGGCTATGTCCCTGTCAGCTCCCTTAACGTCTTCACCATCTCTGAATGCGTAGTAGATACCGTCTTTTCCTAAAAGTGATGCATCATTTGAGGTGAGCTTGTTTCCCTTTGAATCCTTTGCGCCCGGTCTGTAGTTTGCCTTTATGTCACCGATTATCTGTGAAATCGAGCCTGAGAATGGGAGATTCTGGATGATTTGAGGTATCTCTTCGGGACGGGCTACTCCTAGTACTGATGGACCGGTTGTGTCTATTCCGTATGAACCGGTTCCGGGACCACCGCTGCCTCCGGATCCACCACTTGTAGTATTCTTAGAATAAATATCCCATGAAACAGAGTAATCCTTCATCATCGTAGAGTTAGGCAAATTCTTATCAACTAAAAGAGTTACCAAGTACTCCTGGAATCTACCTTTACCAATGATGCCGAGGTTTATGTCTTTTTCTAAGTCATCACCGTAAAGAGGGCCCGAATAAACAACTTTTTCATCAGTACCTTCGGTGCTTAAACGTTTTATTTCAACGTTTATCCATTTATTTAAGGAAGTATCTTTATCATTGTTGTCAGATGAAAGTCTGATAGAAATAGGTCTGTTATACTCATTCTTGATGGTGATTTTCTCTGAGACAGTATCTCCAGGCATGAGAGATCGGAAATTCTTGAAAAGATCGTTTGACTCATTCATCTCACCATCTTCTATGTCCTCAAAAGTGATATGGAAACCCGAATCACCTGAATCAGATCTTACGGAATCACCAAATGATGCGTGGGACTGTATTTCTACATCACCCCATGGGGATGTGGATGTGAAGTCAGGAGTAAAGTTTGCAGACTGCACGGCATCGGCATCAACGCTCACTGATACGGGTACTCCCGTTGATTCGGGGAATTCTGGCATTACAAGGCTGGTACAGAAATCGGTAAGTGACCCGGTCTTAACGGGCTCTGTGTAATACCAGTAATCGCCCTGCTTTACCCATTTATCGCTTACGCCTCTTAGCATAGTGTCGTCAATACCATCAAATTCGCCGGTGTAGTTAAGCTTTAATCTTATATAAGCCGGTGATAAGTCATTCTTTACGCTTACGATATACGATACTTCTTCCGTAGGGTGAAGACTTACTTCATACGGGTCTACTCTGTTTCCGCTTTCGTCCAGCATCTTCTGTTCTAAGGCTATCTGGATTCCGCCGGTCTTAAGGATTGCATCTACTGTGCCGGCATATGCAGGGGCACTTCCAGGTATTCCCATCATGGAAAGGCAGAGAGCTGTAGCAGCAAGTTTTACTCCAATATTTTTCCTCATCTTTAAAACTCCTTCTATGAAAAATAATTCTTGTCTGTTCTACTCAGTAATTATGGGAAGAATTTGGGGCATATTAGTATTTCTGAGAAATTTTTCTTAGTATTTTTTTAGAAAAGCCTGACTCCCTAAAGAAAGTCAGGCTTTTAAGTGAGTTATAGCTGAGTTTTTGCACATAGAAAAGAGCAGTAGACCATGCGATCTACTGCTTAATGTAAAGTAAATTGAGTTTCTGTGCTACAATTGATTCTCATCATAAGGATTAATAGCAGCATTGTCTTTTCTAAACATCCGCAAAAGTATGATTTTTGCGAACGTTTAGTTTAATCAATTATGATATTTTAATAAAGGCTATTATCCCACTTAGAACCATATCGACATCCTCTTCAAGCCAGCTTACTTCGTTTGATAACTATGTTTTTATTTCTCTCAACACTGTTGAGAGTTTTCAGATTCTTCCGCTGCAATACTGTACAGCTCAGCTAATTTCTCCTTAAGAACATCTTTTGAAATCAGCTTTGTTTTGTACTCTGAAATCATTGTCTGTGATAAGCTACGGCTCAATGAATATTCCACAACATCTGTATCTGCATTTTTGCAAAGAATCATGCCTACGCTTGGATTTTCATGGGGCTTTTTCACATCACGGTCTAATGCTTCCAGGTAAAAATCCATCTTTCCCATATACTCAGGCTTAAAATCGTCTATTTTTAAATCTATCGCTACCAAACATTGCAGCTCCCTGTGGTAAAAAAGCAAGTCAACATAGTAATCATTATTACCAACTTGGACATGATACTCTTCTCCCACAAATAAAAAATCCCTTCCAAATTCCAGCAAGAATTTTTTCATATTGCGGAGAATAGCTTTTTTCAAATCGAACTCTTTATATGGCTCTGGTAGATCAAGGAATTCAAGCATATACATATCTCTTAACATACCAGATATCTTTTGTGGTTCAAGTGCAGAAGGTGCCTTTCCATTAGACAGTAAAAGGCGTTCATAGTATCCGCTATCAATTTGTCTTGCTAATTCGCGTGCTTGATATTTTTCCTTGGATGCTAGCTCTAAGTAGAACTTCTTTTCTTGGTAATCCTTGGTTTTTGACACAATATGCATATTATTGGACCAAGTATTTTCTCTCAACAGTGTTGAGAGTTCTGGATGATCCCTGTATGTTTCATAGAATTGCTTCATTCTCCATATATTCTGAGAAGAATATCCACGGATACCAGGCTCCTTGCTCAAAATATAATCTGACAATGCTTTGACAGTGGATTTTCCCCAGCCATCGGACTCAGCCTTATTGGAAACATATTCACCGATATTCCAATACAAATCTATAATAGTAGAATTGACTTGTAATTCAGCTTTTTTCTTTGCTGAATAAATCATATTAAGAATATCATCAAACATTTCTGTCTTTATTATTATACTCAAGCTATCGCCTCCAAAAAATAAATCCGTGCAATTACACCATTGCAATTATAGCAAAATTCAGCTTGTTCTGTACACAGCGATTAAACTCTCTATAGGTACTCCATAGAGAATCTGTAGGTAATTGACAAGTGATACAGGTCCTCTACAATCTTTCGACTTCTCAAATTTAACGAACCGATGTAACTCACATCCCTGAGTCCGGTTTACCATCATTCCATATTTAATCTAATTCTTACATCAAATATGGAATGAGCAGCTTTATATCTTTGGGAATATCGGTCAAATATAAGCATTAATAGTTATAATTCAGCGTCAGCTTCTTGTCCTTCATGCCGTTTGTTGTACGGATTGAAATCTCGTTTGTTCTCTTAGCTGTACCGAAGTATCCAAGCTCATCGTTAGGGATGATCTCTGCGTCATCACCACTATTGCCACCATTACCATCATCACCGCCTGATGGATTATCGTAAGGCTCCCGATCAGTGTTACGGATCTTCTTCCACTGTGCGCGGAGTGTAACTGACTCTGTAAGGTCTGTTATTGTTGCCCCGTTCTTGTAGAATGTACCGAACATGTCCTGCTTTGTGGTGTACCATCCAACGAAGCTGTAACCATCCTTTACAAATCCATTCTGAGGGAGTGTTACGCTTTCTCCGGATTTTACGGTGATAGCATCCATTGAACCGCCTGTATGTCCGTTACCATCGAAGTTGATTGTATAAACACCATTACCCCAAGTTGCTGTAAAGGTCTTATTTCCGTATGAACCTAAAGGTACGGAAAGATCTGTTGTTGCACCTGAGATTCCTGTGCCGGTCCAGCCAGAGAAGGAGAAGCCCTTCTTTGTCGGATTCTCGATATAGAAGGTCGGAGTCTCGACATTATAGTAAAGCTTCTTATAGTCAATCCTGCCGCCGTTCAGATTGTAGGTGATTGTATAAGTGATTGGGTGTACTTCTGGAGTCTTCGTAACAGCCTGTGCCGGCATTGTAAATGTAAAGCTCTGGTTTGTATTACCGTCAGACCACTTGTCGAACTTATATCCGTTTAAAGGAGTCGCCTTAAGTGTGATTGTCTGACCATAGTAATAGCTTCCTGTCGCGGTTGATCCGGATGTACTAACGCCTGTGTCCGTACCGAGAGTAAATGGGTACTTGTTTCTCGTATAGTAGTATTTAAACACTCTTGAACCGTCTGCAGAGATCGTTTGTGTCTGTGTCTTAGGTGCTGTGAAACCTGTATATGTCTTTACTGGTGGAGTGACACTGGAATCTGATTCACCTGTTTTACTTTCAGTATTTGCCAGCGTATATCCGCTGCCGGTTACGTTTTGCTGATAGTGCTCTACCTTATATTGTGTATCGGATCTTGGTGACCACTGAGCATAATAGTTTGCGTCACCTGAAACCTTTGTACTCGAGGCAATTTTCGTACCGTTTATTGATGAGGTATACCAGCCTTTAAAGTCATAACCTTTTCTTTCTGCAGTAGGAAGTGTGCCAAGGGTAGAATCATAAGCCTTGGTCTGAGATTCTGAGCTTACAGTTCCGCCGTTACCGTTAAATTTGATCGTATAGTTTATTGGACTCCATTGAGCATAGTAGGTTACATCTGAAGATGGCTGTGTATATTTTCCACCATCTGCTGTTATAAATGTACCGCCAGATGGTGCAGTATACCAACCGTTACTGTTGTAGCCTGTGCGGGTTGATTTAGGTGCCGTTTTGGTTTCATTTGGTGATCCTGTGACGGTGCCGCCATCAGAACCATTATTTCCATTAAATGTGACAGTTACCGTGTTCATCATTTCGGCGGCTGTTGCCATATGTGAGCTCTCCCACAGTATTTTGTCATAATACTCACCTTTGGATTTTGTGGCGCCTTCAGCATATCCAACAACATAGAACACAGGGGTTAAACCGACGCCGTTCTTACCGCCATTATTGATTTTTACGTCAACTGTAATATCATAGCTGTAACCGGTAGCGTAATCTTCACCACTATATCTATGTGAAGATGTTTTGGTGAGGTTGTAGCTTATCACTTCATACTGACCACTCATTGAGTTTAAGTAATCCCTTTTTGTTTCTGTCGAGGAAGAACTTGTGCCTGAGTGCTCCCAGGTTGTTTTGGTTGAAAAGGATTTAATTCCACTTCCACTTGAAAATGTAACCTCACCGCCCTTAAGGAATGTGTATCCTGAACCGCTACTGCTTGAGTATTTTCCTCCGGAATGCCTCATTTCAGTATTAGATTTATCACGAGGGTTATTGTAGCTTGTGTTGTTACCGTATACTACCTCATCATAATAATTTGAATAATATGGTGTGATCAAACCGAATGACATGGATAAACCAGACCATCTTGACTCATAAGTAAATGTACTACTCCAATCAGTGTAGTCCGGGGTTTGTCCCGTCATTCTTACGCGGACCCAGCCAGACCCTTTATCCGATGCTGAGAATGTGAAATCACCGCCGTCGTTTCTGACGCACACGGTACTGCTGTCAAAATTAAGCGCATATGCCTTAATTGGCGATAGTATTTCGGTCAATAAATATATCACAATGAATAATGCTATCAGCACTTTGGGTAATATATTCTTGCCTGTCATCATTCTTTTAAATATCATTCCAGGATATTTAAAATAAGATGGCCTATATGCTTTGCCCATTGCTTCTCCTCCTATATTTCTTTAATTCATTCTCTCTTTTTCTTACTTTCTAATTATGGGAGGGGTTCTTTTGTTATTAGTTTTTTTTCGAGATTTTTTGTAAAAAAATTCTGGCTCCGCCAAAAGGAGCCAGAATTTGAAAAAGTTATTCTTTTGTTTAGCTTTTCTCATACCTTGCCGAACGTAACCTGTAAATAGGAAGTAACAAGAGATAGAATGAAGCAAATATTGCTGTTGAAGGTGCACCTACTGTGGCCAAAGGAACAGCTCCGGCTATTGACCATGGAATTAATGGTGCGATAACGACTGCTGTATCTTCCAGATCAACAGCGAGTTTATCCTTTTCTTTATATAGTCCGCTGCAAAGCTGATTACAGAGAAGGATTGTAAGGGTCTGGTTGCATGCAATTATAGCTGAACCAATTGAGGAACAGAATAATGCAGTGAAGCGGTTGGTTTTACCGGCTAGGGAGGAAACTGAATGTTTTACGTTATCAAGGAGCCCTGTCCTATTAAAGATATCTGAATAAGATGATGATATGCAGACTATTAATCCGCTCTTCAGCATTGAAAGCACGCCTCCACCGCTCAGCATGGAAGAAAGAGCCTCATCCTTTGGAGTGAAACCTGTTAGTGCAGTATGTAATATCTCAATGAAAGATATATTTTGTACAAAAAGGCAGATAGGTATTGCAGAAAGAATGCTTAGTCCCATGGCGATCTTAACATTAACATGTAAAATGATAAGAAGCATAATGGTGACTGCGGGAATGACGGTAATCCATTCGAGCCGGAAGGATGTTGAAAACATATCTTTTAGATCCATAATGGGACCTTCAGCGGAAACGGATGAACCTATCGCAAAATATATAACGCAAGCTGCAATGAAAGGTATTAAGGAAGTACGGATCATTCCGCGGATATTCTTATAGATATCTGTTCCTGTGATCCCTGCAACAAGTAATGCACTTGTTGATACAGGTGAACATCTGTCACCGAAAAAAGCACCTGATAAGACAGCACCTCCGGTCAGCATCGGACTTACTCCCATTATGGAACCCATGGAGGCACAGATCACACCCATTGTTGCTGATGTTCCGAAGGATGTTCCGGTCAGAACCGAGAGTCCGCTGTTAAGAAGAAAAGTCATAAGAAGAAAAACGGATGGTCTAATAAGGGTTGAGGCCTTAGAAACAATAAAAGGAATTGTTCCTGAAGCCCTCCAGAGAGCAGTCATCACACCTATAAAGATAAAAGTGATCAATATATTACTAACGGTTTTGATCCCATTGATAGCCATGGATATTAGTGACTTCCAGGAAAATCCTTTATGTCTTCCGTAAAGCATGAACAGAATAAGCCCTGCCAAAAGGGCATAGATTATTGAAATATTCAGCGATATGCAAAGCAAAAGACTTATGCAGAATAGTCCTAGCACTAAATATTCCATAAGGTTAAATCTCCATCAGTTCGAGTTATTTCCATAGTTTAATAGTAGTTAGATTATCACAAAGGATATCTGATAGAAAGAAGTTTTCTCCCTTTTCTCCATAATGCCAATATTATTTCTGAGACCTTTATGGTAATCTAAGCACATTCTTTGTTAGATCTGAGGATATATAATAATGGAAATGATTATTTTTTACTGTGTTGCCCTTATGTTTGGAGCTGTGGGAGCTTTATTCTTTTACTATCCGTTTCAACAGGGCTTCGACACAAAAGAAAAGATTTTATATATTGCAATCGGTACTTTTTTTGCAGCATTATCTTTCTCAATGTTTACAAAGAATGCCGTAATTGGAGGAACTCTTCTATCATTATTAATGGGAGGAGTAACGCTATCGTTTGGGTTACATGAATCCTACTCTGTAATTACACACCATATAAAAACAGAGGGAAAGCTCGTAAATGTTGATAAACACCGTTCTTCAAAGGGCAGCGTTTACTATTCTCTGGACTTTAAGCTTGACGGAGAACGGGAAAAGTATACAGTTGACCATATTTCGTCCACTAAGAAATACAGAATAGGAAGCTCTTACAAGATTTTTATATCAAATCATGATCACGAAGCATATATACACCGTGCATGGTGGTTTTTTATAAGCATAATATGTATTTTTATGGGCGTAGTCTGGTTTCAACTGATACCGAAGCTTTTTTCTATATAATTTACAGCATGGATTGCAAGACAAGGGGAAATGGTTTTTGCTATGCGAAAAAAGGCTCCATAGCTGGGAGCCCGGTAAAGCCTAAAATTTTAAGATACTTAACAGTATTTCTCTTGAAGTAGGATTCAGTAAAACAAGGAGCCCTAAAAATACCAGTACGAGGAATACTACAGAAAAAACAATGTGTGAGATTTCCTTTATGTAGTCACTAACACTCTTTTTCTTAACAACTATGTCATCAGTAGACCGTATCACTCCGGCTTCTTCACTAAGGAGAAGGTTTTCTTTTAACTGCCTCTCTTCTTCTTCGATCCTCGTCATTAGGATAGGCTTATATCTCATCTTTTAGCCCCTTTCAACGCGCAGCATGACGGCACTCATTACCTGTTGGAAATAGTCTTCTTTAGATTCGTTCATCTGTACAAACGGATCAGGGAAGTAGGGAGAAAAGAATGTTTCGTCCTTTTTTCGCCCCATATTCAAAAGAAGTTCTTCATTATCCCCTTCTTCAACAAAAGAAAACACGAAGAATGCTTTCTGCATTTCATTGTCACGTAGAGCATTTTCTGTTTCGACTAATTCATTTGCTTTGATACCACCAACGAGGATAGGTATTCCTCCGTGAAGAAATTCCTTTCTGTCGAATCTTTTGTCATTAACACAGCCATGATCGATAATAAGGAAATCGAGATTTGAGCCGCCTTTCTTTATATCAATGTACTTATGTCTTGGGATTACATCTATACCCTGTACGCTTATAATTCCTGTATCTTTTTCTTCATAATCGGAATAAACGTTATTGGTGTTCTTGATGTAATTCTTGTCATTCATTTCCATGTATGCTACATCATAGTCCATGGATTTAATGAACCTTGTAAGCTGTACTGCCTGAGTGGTAGTTCCTATGCGGTCCATACATCCCGCAACATTGATAAAAGCAATCATCTTGTCCTTCTTTCTGCCTTTGCAAACGCTTAATAAATTTCTGCTGTATAACAATTATGGAAGGAGATCTGCTCATATAAGTATTTTTTGATCAATAATTATTTATTTCTACCCGGCGTAGCCTGTTCCTGTCATGAATATGTCCGTGATTGGCGACTTTTAGTCGTGAATGGGTGTAAAAAAGTCCGGAACTGTCTGCTTTGTGTCCGGACTGTCTGAATTTATTCCATTGGTGTCTATTTTTATTCCATCGCTATAGCGATCTTTCGTTCATGTTTTTGTTGATTTATCGTTATTATTCGTTCATCATTATGTTATTATCTGCCATTATTCATTCATAAAAATGTTACAATACATTGACATTTCGTTCATTTAAATGTAGTATCTATATAATGGTTAATTTATATGTACGTATTAATGAGGTCATAGATGAAGCGAAATATATATTCAAAACTATTAGATTGGAAAAACTCTCATGATAGAAAGCCTTTGATTTTAGATGGTGCAAGACAAGTTGGAAAGACATGGATTCTTAAAGAATTTGGTGCGAACGAATACAAAAATGTTGCATATATAAACTGTGATAAAACAATAGAAATGAAATCACTCTTTTATGATTATGATATACAACGTCTTATCCGTTCTTTTTCATCCATTACCAAAGAGACAATACTTCCTGAAACTACGCTCATACTACTTGATGAGGTACAGGAGTCTCCTCTTGCTTTAACTTCACTCAAATATTTCGCAGAAGATGCACCTGAGTATCACATAATCGTTGCGGGGAGTCTGCTTGGTATTAAGCTACATTCCGGCACTGGATATCCTGTGGGCAAGGTCGAGGAATTAAAACTATACCCTATGACCTTTCTTGAATTTCTGGAAGCTTCCGGAAATAATGGGTTACTGGAACAGATAAAAAGTCATAATTGGGAAGAATTGGCCCCCATGTCACAGAAACTAACTGATCTACTCCGTCAGTATTATTATGTTGGCGGAATGCCTGAAATTGTAAATAACTATTTTACTAAACAAGATCTTAAGGAAGTTCGTAAGCTGCAAAATAGAATCCTTTCAGATTATGAAAGGGATTTTTCAAAACATGTTCCTGAAGATATACTTCCAAAGGTTGTGATGGTTTGGAATTCAATACCTTCACAATTAGCTAAAGAAAATAAAAAGTTTATATATGGTGCATTAAAACAGGGTGCAAGAGCAAAAGAATTTGAGAATGCCATTCAATGGTTAATAAATGCCGGTCTTCTACATAAGATAGTCCGCACGAACAAGATACAACGTCCACTTAAATTTTACGAAGACACTGGAGCTTTCAAGCTTTTTATCTCTGATCTTGGCTTGCTTGGTGCAATGGCTGATGTAACATCCAAGGAGATACTCACTGGAATTAATTATTTTTCTGAATACAAGGGAGCTTTTACAGAACAATTTGTTGCACAGGAACTTACAGCGCTTGATTTAAAGATTTATTACTATTCAAAGGAAAACTCACCGCTTGAAATTGACTTTATAGTACAGAAGGATGAAATATATCCAATAGAAGTAAAAGCAGAAGAAAATCTTAAATCCAAGAGCCTTCGAACAGTGTTTGAAGAAAACCAAAACCTCAAACCATGCCGTTTTTCGATGTCAGGATTTAGAAAACAAGAATGGATGGTAAACGTGCCTCTTTATCTTTCACAAGAGTGGATTAATTCTGTAGATTAACAATTTAACTCACTAATACCCACGGCTTAAGTGAGTATTAGTGAGTTTTTTGTCAAAATCACTTGTTTAAGATCATATTCAGATAATCATCCAAACACTCTTCCAGAATCCTTTCTGCATCCAGATCTCCGAACCCGTGATAGAACTCTTCAGCAACGCCTCCGGCAATAGCTCCGATGGTATCTGTATCACAATTAAGGCTAATGACATTTCTCATGAAGCTTTCATAATCTGTGCTTTCAAAGAAGCATCTCATGGCCGCCGGAACAGACCCTTGGCAGGTTTCATTCCATCTGTATCGAGGCCTTAACTCTTCGAGGCTATAAGCTATGCTGTATTCATAGTCCTCAGGCGGATATTCTCTTAATACATAGTCGTATATTTCCTGCTTGCTCTTTCCATGCTTTGCCATCCATATACATGTAGCGGTTACTACTGCTCCTTTAATTCCTTCCGGATGATTATGAGACACTGCCGCAGTAGCCTTAGCCTCCAGCTGCATTTCATCAAAATCATCATAGTACTCTCCTACAAAGGAAACTCTCATGGCAGATCCATTGCCATAGCTTCCATAGGGTGTATGATCAGCCCCATTTACCCAGTTATAGAAACTTCCACCATAACCGCAATTTGGATATCTCCTGCCAACTTCTACCATAGTCTCAGTAATATCAAGCCCCTCAATGATTGCTTTCTTTATTGCAAGTGTCATTACGGTATCATCGGTAAACCCTGCCGATGGATTTCCGGCAAGTTGCACGGTCTTCCAGTCATAATTTTTTATTCTTTTAAACTCATACGGAGAACCCAGTATATCTCCGAGTATTGCGCCTTTAACTGCCATATCATTAATCTCCTTCCATTTGCCGCTCTCCAGAGAGGCATTTCCTGATTTATGTCATAATGATACATTTATATGATTGAAAAATGGTAAACTCGTATTTTACCTTTTAAAATCCACTTATCCCACACACGCGAATGCCGAAAAATCAAACAGCTCACCCATTGTATTGCTTATTTTGCTTGGTTCCATTGCTTCCTTTATCTTCCTGAGCGTTAGGTTGAAAAGGGCTGTATCTCTCAGGATATTAAGGAGTTCTGCCGTATTTCTCGCATCATCAAGAGCATCATGCTCTCTTCCTGTGAAGTCAATGCCTGCCATGTCGAGGGCCATGCTGAGAGAAAGCTGCTTGTTGAAGCCTAGATGAGTATCGAATTCTTTCTGGAAGTCCGACCATTTGACAGTGAGGATAGTTTCTTCCTCCTGTGTCATTTCATAATTCTTAAGAGTAATCTCCTTTGCTATCTGGCAATAGTCCGAATCACTCCAGGCATAGATTGTAATCGCATCTCCGGTTCCAAGGCACCAATTCGTGAACATCCTGAGAGCCTCTTTAAAAACAGGTGCATTCTGGACCATCTCTTCTGTGATACCCGTGATTCTCTTAATCTTTCTTTCAATGCAGTCATTATATTCAGGCTTCACATAGGTCCTGAATGCTGATATCTCCTGAAGATTATCATCAAGCATGACTGCTCCTATTTCTATAGTTTCCATCCTGCAGATCCTTCTTGCATCTGATTTCTTTGCGACATAATTCATCTCAAGATCAACAACGATATGTTTCATGGTTCCCTCCAATATTTGATGAAAATGCTAATCCTTCTGTGCTTATGGAAACATAATAATATGTAGCCCAGCGAAAAAAATGTACATAAAAATAGCGCATGATATAACAGGTATATCATGCGTTTAAGTTATATATTCTTATTATGATGTAATGGAGCATATCTTATGACGATTAAAGCTATTGCTATAAGAAGCGTATGTCCTATAAGCTTCAGTAAAACCCAAAGTGGCTCATAGAACACCGCATTTATAAGAAGGACAAGCGACATCAGGTATAAAAAGCACATGAAAAATAATTCAATATAGAAATATATTGTCCTTTTGTTTTTATAGGACAATACTGCAAGTCCTGCCCAAATAGTCGCAAGTAGTATCAGGGTTGAACCCAGTGAATAAGACCTTTCAACAGATTTCAGTATCTCAAACATCCTTTTCTCCTTAAGCTATTCCGAATTCCTCTTTGACACTTCGGTAGTCCTCATATCTCTCAAAAACAGTAGTTGCATAGCCACTGTAATCCAGCATCTTTCTGCCCGCAGCATAGCTATACATAAGCACCTTAAGTGCTGCCTTTGCTTCATTGAGATTCTTTGCCGCAAAAAGGTTTATCCGCTTATAACCGCACTGCTTATTGTACGTGGCCACCAATGCGTAACAACATTCCTTCGATACAGGGTGTTCCAATCGGTATTTGTCAGTGACATCTACAATACGGACCTGGGAACACTTCTTTAAATTAACAGACTGTACCGGATTCTGACTAAGTATCCAGTAGGCATCAGGCTCAGGCCCGCAGAGCTCGGACTTTTTGTACTGGTCAGGTGACTCTGAAAAGTCGTATAGCCTTAAGCCGTTATTGTAAGAGAGAAGTATTGACGCGTTTCTTTCCTCAACATTATCCAGGGATTCGTCTCCGTAGAACCGTAATATCTTTCCGTCATGTTCATCCCCGAAATGAAGCGCCAGTGCATAATGACTACCACTGTATAGAAGTTCATTTGCCCTAAGTCTGTCAGAATCGTTTTCGCATTTTGCATATATTACATAGTCGTAGTTCAGAGCTATAGTACCGCTCGAATTTAAGATAAACATTTCAAACCTCCGCATTGAATCAATAATCTGTTACATAAATTATGAGAGCGGATTTTTTATTCTGGGTTTGTTTTTCGGTTTTTTATATGTGTTCTAATTAATTATGAGCGGAGTTTTTCAATTATTAGTATTTTTATGAAAAAAATGCAGGCCGAAATCAACCTGCATAGTACACGGAACTAAAACTTATAAGATTTTATAATTTTTGCGTCATTGAAAGGATAAAAGCAGAATAATACCTTTGCCAAGATGTCCGACTCTTTTACAAACGGATTCGACCAGAATCTGGAATCTTCTGAATTGTTCCTGTTATCTCCAAGCATATAGTAGCACCCCTCCGGTACCTTAACATGAACCATTGGATAACGTGTCTTGTCGCAAATCATTGGTTCTGCGATGTATTTTTCATCAAGGGCTTTCCCGTTAACCATAATGAGAGCTTCGGTGAATGTAGCTTCATTATAGAAAGTCCCCATTTTTAGAGTGTCCACAGACTTTATATTGGTCGGCATTATATCTATCACATCCCCGGGCACTCCTATAATGCGTTTTGTGAAATGTACCACTTTGTTATGTGCATCGATTTCACCGCATTCCGGACAATGACCTTTATCATTTTCCTGATACATTGCACCGCAGGAACTACACGTATAACCGTATCGGAATATAACAACATCGCCACTTTTGATTGAGTCGCCTTTATAAAAGAGCCTTGATCCTATTACCCTGTCTCCTGTCATCATTGTGTTTTCCATTGATGACGATGGAATGTACGCAATGGCGAGTACATAGTTTGATATTATGCCGGCTGCGAGTATCGCGATTATTATGCTCCTGAAAAATTCCTTTATTTCTTTTGTCATATATTAGTTTGCGTATTCGTTAAAAATCGCTGTGTATCTCCTATTCCAGGCATTGATGGCTTCAAGCTTTGTCTGTGATCCATCATTGTTGAAGTCTTCTGCAATGAATCTTGCTCCCCTGGCACCGCATTTTGTGCACTGAACATAATAATTTCTATTAGGGACTCCCTTTATTATAGTCTTTGATTTTTGTTGTACCTTGGGCCTTCCGCCGCAGAACGGACAAAGTTTCAGCTCCGGGTAAATGGTCCATCCGGACTCTGTTCTTGGGAGTTTTTCCTGTTTATCTACAATGCCTCTAACTCGATAGAAGATAAAAGGAGTGTTATCCTTTTCATTGATTTGTTCTTCTTCAAAAATTTCATATCCTTCTGCCATAATTTTAAACCGCCACGGGAACGTCGGGGCTTGCCCCGATGAGGAGTGGCGTCCTCCTTTCACAAATGTAATTTTTTCGCATTTCTAACAACTTTATCTTCTTATAGGACAATTGTTCGTTTATCTTGGTTCCATCCAGCATACGTATTGCAAACCTGCCGTCCAGTCTTCTGCCAAATACAAAGGCTTCAACATTATTTACGGTCACTTTATCGTATAGCCTGAATCCATGCACTTCATATGGAGCCTGGTTACGTTTACGGATACCACCTTTGTTTATGGTACACTTATGTATCTGCCGGTTATGACATCGTACCTTCTTATAGAAATATACTGTGCCTTCAGATTCAGCCTTAGGATTACCGCTTATACATCTTGCATCTATGTGATGATCCTTTGGTAAACTGTTCTCTATGCGTGTTTTTTTTGTGATATATCCGTATGTAAGATTTACATCAGGATACAGTTCCTTTAGTTTGTCATATACCGCCCATCTTGTGATACCCATGAAGGTAGCATCTCTGAAACTCATACCCCTGTGAATCGTCTTTGGGAGTTTTATTTTCCCGAGATGATACTGTTTATGGCAGTACTTACATAAAGTGATAAGGTTATTCGGTGAATCACCGCCTGTCTTACGTGATTCTATGTGGTGTACATTAAGTATCTTGTCCTTTGACTTCCCCTTACAGCACTGGCATACATGACCGTCACGCCACAGAACATACTCACGTACATTCCAGAAGTCTGTCTGTTCCCCGTTTTGATAATCAGTACCGGATACATCGGGGTTCTTTATCTTCTGTATGTCAAAGGATGCCGTTTCAACCTTTATGTGTGATACAGGGAGTATCTTAATTACCTTCTGAACCATTGTGATATGTGACTCAGCCTTCTGTCTTACAGACGGTGAAAGCCAGCCTTCATGTCTTGTGCGGTTATCAAATCTTGGCTTTCGGTGACGCGTCTTACGGTTACGTCTAGTACGGCGCTGTTCCCGTCTTGTAGATATGAGTTCGACGATATCATTCCTTAGTGTGACCTTGGCTTCGAACAGTACCTTTTTGTTGGTCGTAACAGATAAGCCTACGTCTTTACTGCCTGTATCCACACCCAATGATATGTTCTGGGTGATGTCAGTAGTCTCATATAATAGTTGTATTGTGAACGGGCATCTGCTGATTACTTTAGCAAGACCAGATTTCAACATCCGTCTCACTTTACCATACCGCATTGTAGGCATAAGCGGATGCCCGTCTTTACTTATCACATATACCATATGAGGTACTCCTTCCATAAGATTGATATGTTTTACGCTGTAAGCCGGTACATATCTGACCGTTGGTGTACCATCGCCAATGTTAATAAGAGGTTTTATATCAGCAACACTGCCCCTATACCACAGGACTGTTTAATCACTGGCCTCAGAGCTGCAGACTTGGTACTACATCTGCAGGTGACTATATATTCTCTCTTAACGTAGTGCCCGAAGCACTTAGGCTACTCACCATGGGCTACAGTATATCTACTGCAACCCCGCGGGCTTGCCCGTAGGTATTAGTGAGATATGTCCTCTCTTTCTTGCTCATTTGTGAGCTGTTAAAATAATATGCTTATTCTATAATAATTATGTGTGTTTTCTAATCTGATTTTTCGTTGCTGATAGAAATTTTCTGATGTTTATTAATTCCCCGGTAGAATCACCCTTTCAAAAAGAAACCAAGGCTTAATTCCTCAGTTTCTTTTTGAATTTAAGAGTTCACTTATGCTGACTTTTCTTCAATAGTCTGTTCTTTCTCAAGTTCCTGTTTAGCAAGGACTTTCTTGATATCGTTAGGGTTCGTTGAAAGAAGCGTGTACAGTTCATTATCACGAGGATAGATGTTTGCAAACGGTACAATGCTCTTTCCGGTATAAAGAAGTCCGTGGCCGGAATCTGCATTCTTGATAAATCCAAGCTGTGACTCTGAAAGATGAAGGAGAGAACCGATCTGCATACGGTCTTCTAAAGACTGGTTCATCATCATAATGAATGAACAGTTATTGAAGATACCACGGGATTCTCTGTTTGTGAGAAGGTCCTCACAGTTCTGTGTCATACCGGTTGGCACACCACCGTACTTTCTTATCTGCTTGAATACGTACATTAAGAATCTAGCGCAAGATTCAGACTGTGTAATCATGTAAAGCTCATCGATGTAGATGAATGTACGGCACTTACCCTTGTTTCTGATGGTTCTGTTCCAGATATCGTTAAGGCACACCTGCATTCCCATTTCACCCATTCCGGATCCGGCCTTTATGGCTGAAATATCATAAACAGTGAATCGTGAATTTGTATTTACGTTAGTCTGATAGCTGAAGGTTCTGAAGTTACCGATACAGTACTTCTCAATAGCAAGTGCGATATACTCGGCTTCAGGCTCCGGCTGACGCTTGATGAGCTCGTAGAACTCAGTCATGGTAGGACAGATCGTAGTATCAATGGTCTCCCGAGGCTTTAACGGCTTCTCATTATCCGGATTATGCCTGTTGTAACGTTCAATCTCCTCATTCTCTTCGTCTATTGCGACATTTCTTTTGGTCATTTCCGCAATGTAGTCCTCATAAATGAGACGTACACAACGGTCAATGATTGTTACCTGAATGGTGTTAAGGCCGTTTCTTCCGCCGATAGCCGATTCAAAGATTGAACAGATGTAGTTTGATTTTACGGTGATAGGATCATCCCCGTCCTTTTCATCTGCAGTAATGTCAAGATCGAAAGGGTTGATATGGTTCGAGGAACCGGGGGTTATTCTTATTACTTCCCCTCCCAATGCGTTTGCGAGTGGGGCATATTCGGCCTGCGGGTCGATGACGAAGATCTCATTGGTTGGATCCTTCAAAAAAACCTGTGTCATTTCTGCCTTGGCAGCAAAAGACTTACCGGAACCGGACATTCCGAGGATAAGGCCGTTGGAGTTCTGACCTCTCAAGCGGTTATACATGATCATATTATGGCTTGTTTCATTTATGCCATAGTAATTACCGCCTTTCTGGATGAGCTCCTGGCTTGAAAAAGGGAGGAAAAGGGCTGCCGAAACCGTATTCATAAAGCGGTCAGCGTAAATCTCCTTTACTCCAAGAGGGAGTGTTGTGTTTAAGCCCTTCTCTTGCTGTTCGGTGAGCTTTGCAAGGGTGCAGAGCTGGTCACCGGCTTTGTTCATTGCGATCTCTGTGTATTTATTTAATTCCTCAAGGTCATCAGCAAAGATAGTTACTGTCACTGCCATAAGGAATGCCTTCTGGTCTCTTACAGTGAGATCCTTATATACGGAGTCTGCTCCTTCCTTTTCTTCCTGAAGGTCCGGTGAAATAAACTCTGTTGTAAGTCCCTGCTTTGCAAGTCTCTGAGCGCTTTGTGCAACGTTAGCCGAAACATCGATCATACGGTTACGGACAAGCTTTATAGCTTCATCCTGTCTGTATGGGGCGTAATGCACTGATGTAAGGCAGTTACAGCCTATCTCAGAAATAGAAGTGAATATCTCTGCTGAAAGCTCTGTGGGGAGATTTCTGAGATAAAGGGATCGTGCGTACTTATCACCTATTCTCATGTAATCTCTCTCAAAAGTAAGAGCGTTAGGGCCTATTACATCCTTTGTGGTAAGTCCAAGTTCAAGGAGCCATGGGATAGAAAAGCTTCTTGCTTCCTTTCCATCAATGTTCATCTTCTTAAAGAACTTTATATCCGTGTCCTGATTATAGATGTTGTAAAGAAGCTCAAGTCTTTCCTGAAGCTCCATAGGGTCTGTCTGATAATCAGTGATGGTCTTTAACTTGCTTGAAACTTCGGCATCGATACGTGAGAATATACCGTTTGCTATCTCTACGTTTTCAGCCTTTACGGAGATAATGAGATACTTGTCCTGTACGATTGAATTCTGTCCTTCAGAAATCTTCTCCCTGAGAATGTTGTTTAAATCTTCTCTATACACATCAAACTTGTCATTCTTCTTCTGATAAAGGACTTCTCTCTTAAACTCGTCCTGGTCAATCTTATGTGACCAGATGACGAACTGGGGCCTTACGTCCGGCTGGAAGTAATTAAGAAGTTCCCCATATGCAAAGAATATCTCGTTCTGGACTTCCTGAGTCGCTGTACGGAAATTCGTATCAGTGATCTTGTATGATTTTGTATAGATATCATCCTTTGTTTTTATGATACCGTTCAGGAAAACCTTATCGTAAGGGATCGAATCCTGTACGTACTTGGGCACGGTTATCATTTTGATAAGTGCCTTTCTCGTTTTCTTTATCTTCTTTTTGCTTGTATCCTGTGCCTTGCCGTTCCTTTTATCGGCAAGTCTCTTTTGTTTTTCTTCTTCTTCATCGAAGATAGTCTTTATTGACCCAACGTCACCGGATAGATCCAGAGACTTATCCTTTTCTTCCGATGCCTTGACATTGTCTACGTTGGTAACAGTTTTTTTCTTACCAAATAACAAATCGAACATAAACCCTCCTTCACGTTCGAAACATTAACTAATAGGCTTCAAGTCGGGATTATCTTTAAGAAACTTCTCAAGTCTCTTTTCATGTTCCTTCTTGATCCTTTTTTCAGATTTTTTTCTTCCCTTTTTGTCAAAACTGTCGTCTACATCATCAAAATATTCGTAGGTGATCTTGTTCTGCACAGCCAGGTTCTCATAAATATTTACTGTCCTGTAGGGTCTCCGTTTATGTCCGAAGTATCTGTTTATCAGCACTTCTTTTGCGTACACATAGATTGGCATGTCCTGTATGTCTACGTATCCGCACATAACAAACGGAGCCATTACAAACATCATTAAGTAGTTGCAGGCTTCCTTTCCTACTTCATCAGTCCATACACTACCAAGTCCGAATTTCACTGCGCACCCAAGTGCGCCACCTATAAGGAGAAATGATATCTGACGAAGTGTAAAACTCATAAATATTTTCGTTTTGAATTTTCGTACATCCTTTGGGATGGGCATTATAACCATGTTTATATTCCTTTCATCAGTGCACGCCTATAATATCTTCTGCAATGGATCTTGCTCTTGCGAGAAGTCCTAGCATCGTAAGGTTTATTGCCATCAGAGCTACAGGGTCATAGAAAGGGATGTGTTGTTTCAGCATGTTTGTTGCGTAAAGAATTACGTACATCACCACGCCTGTAAGTGCAAGGGCAACTATTTTTTTGATATATCTGACTGCAGATGACCTTAGTGTGTCATTGTACATATCAGCTATAGCGATAGGTGTGAATGTTGCACGCACCATTATTTCTATGATGATTGAGTAGACAGTGAATGAAGATACAAGCTGGATAATACCGTTTCCTAAAAAATCAGAAAGCTGACTTCCGATTGCACCAAGTGCATGAGCGGGAAGTGTCTGGCTTGCTACCAATAACTTTCCAGCCCATGAACCCAAAGTCTTAACATTTGTCATAAGGTTTGCCGTAGCATTCGCTATGGGGTTCATTTCAATTATTGTCTGTCCAAGTGATGTAGCTAAAGCATTCTTATAGAGTGCATACTGTATAGCTTCATCGGTGATTGCACCAGCGAACTTAGTGACCATATAACCGCCCCAGTATACAGCGAAGCCTATAATGGCCTTAAAGTTGTATATAATCCAGAGTCCAAAAAACATTTTGAACATCGTGGTTCCGAAAGCTTCCTGTGAGAACTTTCTATCGGCAACCATTTCTGATAGAGTGAGACATGAGAATGCAACACACATCGTAAGGCCATATCCCACCATAAGATCCGTGAATGCTGAAGTACCGGTATTAAGGTCTTCAAGGAGTGTCGACATGGCACCATTATTAAAATCACTGCCTTCCCATTGAAGAAGCTTTATTTTTTTTGCTGCACCCTTTACATCTGCTTCTGTGCCAAACTTAGCATCCAGAGTTGCACTTGTAGGTATGCCAAGCTGTCCTGCTGTGTCGACAAAGTTGTTTATCCATTGGCTTGTAAATGTAAGTGGTGCTTTTGCTTTTGAACATACTTCGTTTATGAGATTCGTACCTGTTATAATACTAACCTTATTGTTGTCTGAGGCCGATACTTTAGATAATGCGTCTTCCAATTCATCGACAAGCTTATCTCTTAATTCAGCGCTGGAAGTATCCTCGGATGCTCCTTCTCCTTCTTCAGGGTCTATCTGCTTATACTGGTCTTCGTTCTTGATATCATCAAGTATTCTGTCAGTGTCATCGTTAAGAGAAGAGTCGAGGGAACCTGCAAAACTGGAAACCGCCGGAACAGACGCTGACAGAATAAATGTACATAGCACTACTCTTGCGAGAATCTTTTTTATATTTTTCAGTCTTATCATTAATTTTTCCCTAAAAAAACAGGGCCCGGGATGTTGTTCCCAGACCCAGTTGTTATGAATAATCAGCCAGAAATACCATAACCTTAAGGTCGTGGGATGAATGGCTTCACTTTTAGAAGTGTATAATTTTGATGTGCCTCTTTTAATGTGGCACAAAACGTGCTAAAATATACATACAAGTATGATCCGGGTCTTATGAAAGGAAAAACCTGCATGTATCTAACCATTAGTCAACATGTATATCTGTCTAAGGATGATTTCAGGTTTATAAAGAAACTTTTCCATGCTGCAAAAATCTGACCAGTGAAGCCTTATTTAATGTTTGCCAGTATTACTTCACGGAAGGTAATACCTTATGTATGTGAAGAAGACAACTAATATTAAATCATTAAACAGCAGAATAATTATTTCTTAAAACAACTCAATTCAGGGCGATTGACTGTACGCCCTTGTCACAAGACAGAAAATTACCGCTAATGTGGTCGTTGGACTGCTTGGTAATTAAAGTTCTGATTCAAATAGATTTACACCTGTAACTCCAAAGTCTGAAAATGATGTACGATTACAGGCTACGCTTGGTAATCAGAACCCCACGGGCTTGCCCGTGGGAGCAGTCAGGCGTATTAAGCGATGATATTTGCAGCCTGAAGGATCATAGGGAGACCGAAAAGAACAACTCCACCGATAAGCTTACCAATCTGATTCATAATCTGTGAACTGTCTCCGTCTGAACGTGCAGTAGCAATACCTGCGATACCGTATACTACAAGACCAATACCCATACCTCTTAGGATATAGAATGCTACCTGAAGAAAAAGGGACATAGGATCTGTAGATGAGTTTACTGTTACCTTGTAAGACTTTCCAAGGTCAACAGCAAGTGCCGGCATTACGTTTACTGTCATAATAAGATATGCAGCCTCTGCAAGTGTAAGTGCCCTGTTTCTTAATGTTTTGATATTTGCTTTCATACTGTGCTCCTTAAAAAATAAATGATTGTTTTGATATAATTATGCTAGCCGGTTTTTTTGACTAGACAAAAATTATCGTGTTTTCAACAAGATCTTTCAGAGATTTTTCAACTTTTTTTTGTTCTTCTGTGAGTTTTCTTTCAGGGTCGGAATATAGTATCCATAAGGTGAACTCCAACTGACCAACTGGGTCTTCGGCCAGCTCCAAAACATCTTTTTCCTCCGGATACCATGTTCGGTCTATATACCCCATCTCTACAATACTGTTGACGAGCTCATCATATTCCTGGTGAGTCATCTTAATCTGTGTCTTTGTATGTTTCTTAGCAGACAATGTTTCTTTCATGTGTCTTTTCACTTGTACAAAGATTTCTTGTCACATACAGCGGATAATCTGCTTCAAGCGCCCTCCTTTATTTATTTTTCATACCTCTTCTTCGGTACAAGACAATTATGGGGAGTGTTCTTTGTGTATTAGTATTTTTGGGGAAATAATTTGAAAAAATTTTTGAAAATTTCAAAAATGTCCGAAAATCAGTGGAAATGGAGGGTTTTTGCAACAAAAAAAGCAGCTATTCTGAAAATAACTGCTTTAATGGGTGTTGTGTTAGGCTTTCTTTGGTTCAAATCCTTCACGGTCTAATTTCACCAGAAGGTCCGTAAACCTTTTGATATCCCCGGCATGTCTTGCAAGAAAGAAATCAGCCTTGGTCTGCCTCTTCAGGACGGATATAAAGGCATCACGTCCGTATTTGGTGATTAGTTCATCAGCATCCTTTGCGGGATGCACCTCAGTATTGTACTTCATAATGAAGACATTTAATCCGAATTCCCTTAAGATGTTGATTGAACTGATCATAGCGTTAGTGCCTGCCTCGTCGGAATCCAGTGCCAGGAATACCGTCTTATAGTCGGTTGCAATCCTTTTTGCGTGCTCCTCTGTAAGAGCTGTACCAAGAACTGCAGCACAGTCATTAAGGCCGGCTCTCTTCATTGCTATAAGATCCATGTATCCTTCGCATATGACTATGGCATTAGCCCTTTTTACTCCTTCAGGAACCTTATACGGATAACCGTAAAGGATCTTTCTCTTGGAAAATAGCGGACTGTCCGCACTATTTATATATTTTGGTGCTGCTTTCTTTCCATCTTCTCCTTTCTGCTTTTCATCCCGAAGTATCCTTCCTCCAAAGGCAATAACATTGTCATGCCCGTCGTAGATTGGGAACATCACGCGGTTTCGGAAGAAGTCATATACTTCATCTGAGTCCACTGTCTTTCTGCAGAGTTTCGTTGCGAATATGAGATCATCTGAAAACCCGCATTTTTTCAGGAAGTCATAGAGTCTGTGGCCATATGGAGCAAAGCCAAGCCCAAATCGTTCAATAGCCTTGTCGGATATCCCTCGTGCTTCCAGGTATTTATGTCCCGGATTCCCATCCTGTTTCAATATGAAGGCATAGTATTGTTGCGCTTTCTTATATATAGGTAGAATCTCCGGGATGGCCGAATCTGGTATAGGAATTTTTACCCCTTCTTTCTTTTGAAGGAATTTCTCCCTGTTCCCCATTTCCCCACATCCATAGCAGACGTAAAGATCCTGATCTGTGTCCACCATGAGAGTTTCCGTTTCTCCAAGGCAGAAAGGACACCGTCCTTTATAAAGCCCTGTTTTTTCGTTATATTCTATTTTGGTGTACTTCTGTACACTCTGTCTCAAATTTCCCATCCTGTCCTCCTTAGATGACTTTTAGGTTTTCGTTCACAATAATTATGAGAGGGGATAAATCATATAATAAAAAAATTTCAAACTTTCTATCAGCAGCTATGTACAAAGTTGACTGATATTTATTTCTGGAACAAAATTAGGGCATAGATTTTTTTTGAGGTAAAAAGATATGAAGATTACAAAGGATTCCATTATGTTCCAGAACGGAACTTACAAATTAAATAACGGAGGTAGTGTTGTTTCTGACGGAGATCCAGTCCAGGCACTTGAGACAATATCACTTGAGGCACAGGCAGCAATTGATCATCTAAACAAGGATTACGATGTGTTTCCGTCCTCATTTCTCTACGTAGACGGCAGCAAGGACGGTGTATCAATTCAAGTTGTTAATGAATCAGATGATACTGATCTTGTTTCCATCTATATGGGAGACAAGATCGTGGAAGTTGGTTCACTCAAAGACATAATAAAAGGGCTTGTCGATGACATTGAACTCCATGAGGATGCTCTCCTTAAAAACTTTCACGATACTGCTGAAGAGCCCTATATGAGGAATCGAATCGAAGATGCCATAAAGAGACTTATGGACGAGCCGGTAACGAAGAGACCGTTTTTTACAGTGATTGATGGAGATTTATAATAATGACATACAAAAATCCCAGGGGCAAACCTCTGGGATCTTATATTATTATCAGCCGACTGACAGTATCTTCTTATCAAAAGAAGACTCTCCTACATCTTCACCATACCAATTCGCAAGATCTGACACGAACTTCTTTACGAAGGCGTATCTCTTTTCCTGTGAAGAACCGTCATGAGGCGGATAAATAAATCCACCTGTGACATTCCGGTTTTCTCCGGAAAATCTGTTAAGCTTCCTTAAAACCGTATACGTAAAATTAGTATAGGCACGGAGCTGATCTTCCAGGTACTTTTTACTTCCGTCGAAGGTTCTGTGGCGGTCTGCGGTATTATCCTGACCTAGGACACGTCCATATAAGCTATGGCCATCCGGATCGTAATAATCCATCAGCCCATCCATACCATATGTCTCATATCTTTCCTTGGCTTCGTCAAAGCATTCAAACCATTCAAGGCCCATTTCAACAGAGTAGTCATACTTAAAGCTCATTCCTCTTGCGAGAGTAAATTTTTCAAATGAAAAAGAGATTTCCTCTGTTGAAACAACTGTTACCTGTGCTGTTGTGTCTGCCATCTTAATACCTCCTGGGGTCTTCCCCTTAAAATAGAAAAATAGCAAGTCAGCTGAATCATTAATGACTCCAGATGACTTGCTTTAAAAAATTAACTACATTTTAAATATGGAAGGAGATGTTTCAGATAACCTCCGGTTTTTCTATTTTTAGGGGATTTGAATTACTTTTCATCAGAAAAACAATCCAATTTCGTCGAGAAATTGGTTGAAGATGGTCACTACTTCAAGTCTAAGGTCCGGATGTACCAGGCTGAAAGCTCCTATGGTTGCCAATACTCCTCCTACAATGTTAAGGAGTGTGTTCCATGCATTCAGGGCAAACCTTACGGACTTTCCATTGACTTTAACTTCGGTGACTTTTCTTTCCCTGTTTTCATTTATTCTGTTCTCATGTTTATTTAAAACCCTCATCAGTCCATCTCCTTGAATTTGTATTTGTCCATAAGCCTTCCAATAACATAGCATTGTCCGGACTTATGTGAATATTCGCAGGTTGCAAGGGTAATGTATTGTTCACCCCATTCCATATCCCCGTAAAAGATGCCTTTGTTTGCAGCTATGGTATCTTTTAAGGCTTCAAATTCTTCTTTGCTGTAAGGTACAAGATTTTTCAATAATTTCGAGTTTCTCCCACTTGCCGTAAAAAAACATACCGTATCGTAAAGATAAACAGTGTTTTTGGTGATATATTTGATCAATTTATGGGATTCAGTGTACTTTTCATCATCGAACTTTTTGAGACTCCCGAACATGCTGCCGTTCTTCATGTTGTGGCCATGGAGTATGTTGTTTGTGAGATTTAGTCCGCCGGCACTGTCTTCAAATATGGTGCCGTAAATGGATTTATCTCCGTTAAAACCGGTGTTAAGATATCTGTCGCTGTCCTTTTCAGTACGTACAACAGGATAATCAATCTTTGTTCCGTCTATCCTGATGTACGCGACTGTCTCTCGATTTTTATCCAGAAGACCTTTAAAATCAATAAGGTCATTAGGATTTACCCATTCCGGTACGGCCTTCTGGCCATCTCTTATTCTCTGCTCCGCAACTATCCTCTTAATCTCGTTGTATGTGTTCTCCTCTTTCTGATACTCGCCCATACGTAAAAACATGAGCGCCAGAGGAACTATACACATCACAAGGAAAATGTATTTTAATATCCTCATAATCAAACCCTTCCAGGTAAATTATGGGCTATGTTATTGGCGTATTAGTGTTTTTTTAAAAACTTTTCGCTTTTTCAAATGTTTCAAGCTTTTTTGTGTATATGCTGCGTATCACGGGGTCCTCCAAGTGTTCGACAGACATAGTGTTGCTAAGTAACGAGTCGTATATGATTGACCTCATGTACTTCTGCTTGTCATTTATACGGATTCCGTCTTTTGATTCAGTTTCTGCCATCTTTCCGGCGCAAGCACACAAGAAGTCAGCAAGATCAGCTTTATTTATTTCATGGTATTCTGTGAGTCTGTCTGAAAGTTTTTTTATGACATCCTCAGATGATATCATGATCCCTTTGACATTAAACGTATTTCTATCCGACAACATTCTAGCCAGGATCTCAACCGTCAAATCGAGGTTTGAATCCTTTTTAGCCCATGACTGGTATTTTACTGCATCCTTCAGGGTATTCAATGCTGTTCTGTAATCCATTGAACTTTTGTTGAACAATAGCTCACAGGAATCGAGCGAACCTTTCTCTCCTTCACTCTTTTCTGTTCTCTTTAGGGAGTGAGTGATGTTTAATGCGTTATTGTTTATTGTGTTTATGTTTAATGTGTTATTGTTTGTGGTGCTCTCCTCTGCGGTGTGGGATGCCGTGGTGTAGATAGCTGTGGTGTCCTTTTCCGGGTTCTGAATGTCGGAGTATTCCTTAGAAAAAGCCGTGGTGCTATTTTCCGGTACCTCATGAAAATCCTTATTTTTCAAGGTTTTAGCCGTGGTGCTATTTCCCGGGTACTGACAAATAGGCGTACTTCTCCTGTGCCCGTTACTTCCAAAATCTACAAATTCCGGAGTCCCAAACATACTTAGACACTCTTCTTCAGTAAATACTCTTACTCTGTTCTTTTTTTCTTTATCAATCTCTTCCTGAGACAATTTGTGGTCTGTAAGTTCATAGACTGCTCCACGGACGGAACCATTTACGTGAACCTGGTAACGAACGATATATCCGTTATCGATGAGTTTTTTTACTGTTTTTTGGAAAGGCTCTTCCTGTAATCCGAAGGTGAGTTTTTGGTACTCTGCTCTTAAGAGGGTATAGGTATCCGATCCTGCAAGAGCAGATATATAACCATAGAGACCTATCGCTTTCAACCCTAGTGAGCTATCCATTGCCACCATTGTCGGCATATTCCCCCAGCCCTTGAAGCTTAAATAAGCTGCACGGGAACCTTTGCTATGCTCTTCCATTACGTCTCCAGGGCACATATTGATGATATAGTGGTTTGTCATCTGCTTATGTTCTTTGTTGTAGAGCTCCTGGACTTTAATATAGCCTCTTTCTTCCAGCTGCTTTCTGTACTTATACATAGTGCGGTTGCTGATCTTAAGATCACGCATTATCTTCTCTTTCGATGGAAAAGCATAATTCATACCGCTACCGGTATAAGTCGCGTAATAGGCAAACAGACCTTTTGCGGACGGATCTATATTTGTGTCCAGCATCAGACACTTGGAGACCTTACCGTAGCCTTCGCTGTCTATACCGATGAGCTCATAGGAGTCTGTCATGCCTTGTGATTTTTTAACGTCTAATTCTTCCATGGTTTTTAACCCTAACTATTTTTTCGGAATAAGGTTCGTAGGTGTTATTGCACCCCTTTCACTATTATGACTTCTTTTTCCGTAACATAATTATGGAAGGAGATATCGCGATATTGGTAAGAATAGTAAACTTTTTTCGTTATTATTTGAAATTTTTTCAAAAAAACAGGAGTTGTCACCCCGGACAACCCCTTTGGAGAGCGTTTTTATTAAAAAAATGGTGTCTATATACCTTCTGATTACTTTGGAAGCATTCTTCCTATGAACAACAATATCATCATGTGAAGAGGATAAAACCAGTAATATACCCTTTTTGGAACCTTAATGACATCATCAAATGGATTTAAAAGAACGATAAACAATACTGCAAATACCGCATAAATCTGTTCAAAGGATATATTCATAAATAAAATGTAGAATATCCATAGGCTAATTGAAACTATGAACATCATAACCGGCGATTCTTGTTTGACCATCAGGTAATACATGGCAACAGCCGTAATTACACCATATACTCCGTAATCGAAGCTTATAATCCTATCTAAACCGTATGCAAAAACGACTATAAACCAAGCCACAAGATATTTTTTCGGTCTATCCATGTTACTTTCCAATACAAAGAGTATTGTGATTGCACTAAGCCAGGTGAATCCTATGTTAATGGCTGGGTATTGTACAATCAGGCAATATGGGATTTCTGATATTAAGGTTAAAGCAAGGATATTTGATATATACTTTTTTAGTGTTCCATGCTGTTTTGAAAAGTAAAATCCTCTTGCTATGCAATAAGCATACAGAGGCATTGCAAGCCGTCCGATAAGCCGGAATATAATAATCTCCTTTAATAGTATGACACCTATATGGTCTATAAGCATCGTTAAAAGGGCCAGCAGCTTTATCATTCAAACCTCCAAGAAAACATTTCTGCATTCTAATTATGGGAGGTGTTCTTCAATTATCAGTAAAAAATAGCAAATCAGTTTAACCATAATTATAAATGAACAATCATGCTGTGATATTGAATGAAGCCAGGAATATCTGGAACCGATAGTCATAGGAGGAGACAAGTTCAGATAAAAAAAGCCCCGCAATGGGGCTTATGAAGTGCATCTATGAAGCCGGAACCAGACGGCCGCCTCGCTCAAAGATCTCAAGCATGAGGGTTCTGGATTTCTCGCTGAGAGCTCGTATCTGGTCGCTTTTTAAATTGCATTCACGTATTACCTGCCTGCAAAGTGACATAGCGCAAGAAGCATCTGGGTCAGCACCTTCCTTAAGAGTCTTTCCATGAAAGTCAAGAACTTTGTAATTCCATCCTTCGCTGTCCTTTTTTATATCTATAGCGTATTTTTCCGCTACGAACATTTTATGGACATCTTGGTATGGTAAAAAGTCCTCTTTGCACCTCCAGCAATGGAACCTTTCCTCTTCATAAAGCCCGGAATCGTTTGTTTTTCCGGAATTAAGTATTTTTTTACCGCACAGTGGGCATGGCATCTCTTTCTGATAGTAAATCTTCACTTCTTTCTCCTCCTGCGTTCTTAACGCAATTACTTGTTATTTTGATACAAAGTAATTATGGGAAGGGATAATACTTTTAGAGTAAAGAGCATCAGTTTTTTTAATGATGTTAATTATTCATCAGACAATGTAACTATTGTATTCAGAAAGGACATATCCTACTAGGTCTTTCGGCTGGGTAAGGATTTCTATTAAAAAAGTCTTTCCAGAGAAACAATTGTTTATCGTTCGAGCTAAACCTCGAGAAGTAGGCTAGGGGAAAAAGATAATTTGATATACAGTGTATGTGTGATATTATAGAGCGCGTAGAATAGGAGGAAAAGATATCATGAAAAAATCAACTTTTTATATTATTGCATTATGCGTCGTGGGGATAATTTTTCTAGCATTTCCTTATTCCATTAATAAAATAAAAAGTATAATTGAATTGTTATTAAAAAATGAAAATGTAGTTAAGGAAACTTGTAATATGGCAAGCTCTGTTTTCTTGGGCGCAGCAATATGTTGCTTCATAAGCCCACTCATTCATAAGATAATCGTCAAAATAGTGCACCTGAAAACATTTATAGTGATACTTATTTTAATATTTTTTGCTGCACTATTTTGTGGTTTGGCGTGGGTTTTAGGTTCATTAGTGAATAGTAAGTTTTTTGATTTTAATGTAATTCTTCTTACGACTATTTGTTCCTGTTTGCTAGCTGAATTAATCGGAGTCCAAAGAGACGAGGAGTAAAAATATAACTGTAAAGACAAAATTGGTAGAGTAAAAAGGATGGGACCTTTCTATAGAACTTGGTTATAAGATTTTTTCTAATCCCCTTTGCTCTTTTATAATATGCGCATTAACGGTCCTTGATTTTTCTAGGAATATGTCGGAATCGTTTGTCCGGACCACACAAATATATTGCTTTTTGGGGTATTATATGAAATAATATCTTTCGTAAATTACTTTAAGTAATTTTGGAGATTGCCGGCACATGAGGCCGGTCAAGGTGAGCTTTCGGGCTTGCCTTTTTTATTGCAAAAAAGACCTCTGCTTATCTATACAGAGGCTTGTATGTCACAGCTAAAAATCAGACATCAGATATCCTGAAGATTCTTAATAGCTCTTATGAAGGGAGCGACAATATTTACTCTTATTACCACTTTTCCTTCGATACTGGTAAGAGGCACAGGATTAAAGTCCTTGGTCGAGTTGTTATCGCCTTTAAAAATATATTCTCCTTCCTCCGTAATATCGACGATCCTGTGTATGTACTCCATGCCAGTCGATGACTGGTACATGGCTATCTCTCCGATACCCGGTCTTCTTTTTTCACAGTATGAGAATGGATTTACGTATACTATGGATCCCACCTGTAGTGTCGGCTTCATCGAACCTGTTTCTATGTATCTCACTTTAAAAAGGATCGTGATGATAAAAAAGAGCACGATGAGTGCAGTGAGAAGTTTGTCCCCGATATTTAATAACTTCTTTCTATTCATTCTTTTGATGACCTTTCCGGTGTACAGGTACCTCTGTATAATTTGCTGTCTCTACTTATTATGGGAGGACTTTTTGCTGTATTAGTATTTTTGAGGTTTTTTTATGAAATTGATATATAATGCCTGATATCAAACAAAACTGATTCGTTAACACTAAGAGTGATACGGATCCAATCATACAACACAGTTAAACGCAGCTATAATTAATACCAGTTATTTGTAGACATAGCTTAGTATTAAAATCCATCTTCTTGTTTTGACATGTAAGGCCTGCGATAATATTTTTGTATAGTTTAATTGGGAGTAGTTCGAAACTTGACCTACTCCCAATTAATTTCTATTTAACCTCAACAGACCTTGATAATAGGCTAAATTTTTATCTTACATAAATCCTTCAGTGTTTTTTAATCTTTATTGCATAATAAAAGGTTTTAGGCGCTTATATATTAAGACCTAATCTAATTCGTTGAGTTTAGATATACTATTTTGTTTTAGAGTCTCAAAATCTAGACTAAAGCTATTTCTTTGAATGTCCTTATATAGGTGTGTCAAAACATTTTTTTGATCATTATCCTTGGAACATGAAATCCTGATTGAAATATAATTCAATAGTTCTGATATCGATTTAACCTCATCTATATTATTATCATTATTAGATAAAGTCTCCAATGGTTTACCTACATCATCTTTCTCCCTTATCAAAATATTTTTCTTTTTTAGTAACTCGTCATGTTGAGCAGTCAATGCTGCCTTTTCTTCGTTTAGTGCAATAGTCAGCTTATTAATTTTTTCATTTGCTATATTAAGCTCAGCTTCAATTTCACTTTTTCTTTTAAAATCAAAAAAACTCAGACAACTGTATTCACTATTAAGCCAATCTATGCGCTCTTGCGTTTCCTTTAATTGTATCCTTGTTTGACTTTCGAAAATACTATTATCTATGTCGTTAATTTTCTTCGTAATGTTATCAATTTCATTTTCTATTTCTCTACGTCTAAGTTCAATCTTTTCTATTCTTTCAGAATTTAAATTCTCATACTTTTTTAGTCTATCTAAAAGTTCTGGATTTCCAAATTGTTTTGCGCGAGCATAGTAATTATCGCAAACAAGTCCGTTTGCAATCATATTGCCAAATATTTCGATATCGCTTGCACTTGCACAAGCCATGGCCATACCTAGATATGCTTCTGCACATTTTGAATCTGTATTAAGCACCTGGTCAAAAAATGTTTTTGCATTATCATATGCACCATCTTCAAGGGCCATTTTTCCTCTATCCAGTAATGCTGTAGTATTTGTTTTATTCTGAATTATTTCCTGAGAATGAATGATAGTTCCACCTTTACCGAAAAGTTTGTCTATTCCTCGAATCAAATCTTGTATAGCGCCAACTTTTCCCAGGTCCTGTGCTTGCAGCTTTGTGAACTCCTTAGGAATGTCATAAGCATCAATATCCTTATAACAGGGGATTAGATATTTACTTTTGTCAGCTGCCATAAGCTTCAGATACCGGCCCCATTCATTCTTGACCCACACCGCATTGTAATAGTCATAGCTGGTTCCGATCGCAAGCATTACTTTCGCAGAATTCAAAGCAGCAAAAATAAAGGGTTCGTACTCCACCCCTAGCTTATCTTCCAAACTGATGCGTGAGAAAAACACCCGGTATCCTTTCGATGTCAAAGCATCATAGATATCCTGAGCCAAAACTGAATCTATGGTACGTTCATTATTCTCATCTGTTTCCTTATAACAAATGAAGATATCATAGGGTTCTTCTTTTCCAGAAACCTCTATGATGCCTTTTCTCAGCTCCTCGATTTGTTTTGCTTGTTCACGATAAACAGCTCTGGCTACTGTGTCAGCATTCTCCATGACCTGTTCAAAATCGGAATCATACATCACGGAATCAAAGGATGAACGGTGGCAGGTAGGAACCTTTTTTCCGCTGGCTGGATCGTCCACATATTCGATGCCGTATTTACATAGCACAAGCCCCCAATAGGCTTCGGCCTCCTCTGGGAATTCTGCAACTATGGACTCGAAGATTCCTTCTGCCTTATCGAACTCACAGCTACGTAGGAGTCTATTTGCACGGCTAAAAAGAGTAATTTTCTTTTCATTGTCTGCAATAGGAATAGTTTGCTTTGATCCGCAGTATTCACATTCGCACACCGTTGTATTCGGTTCAATGATCAAGTCACCGCCACACATCTTACACTTTAATACTGTCATGATAGCTCCGTTAAATATATGTATTACTATTTTTCGTTTTATCTTATGTAAACATAAGATCTGCTTTTATATCATCAATTATTTTCCTATAAATGGCGGAATAATTCTTGTTCCTAACTGAATAAAACAGACACTCGTATCTCATGGCAGATAACAATACCTTCTGAGGATTTCCATCGGTATTCTTTCCACTAAAATAAGCCTTGAAAAATCCATGATCTGCGATTTCTCTTGATTTTCTTTCAATTGCCCACCATACATCAAACTCTGAAACATCCAGACCAAAACCTACAGGCCAAACATTTCCAATCAGAAAATAGTCAAGCCAGCATTTACATTTATGATTTACTTTATTCTGTTGGCATTCAAACAACTGATTCCCTAAATCTTTATTATATTTTGTAAGTAGACTCAAAGATTTCGCATAACTGTAATAGCTAAGTATCATTGAATGTTTTCGCTCTTTTTCTCCGTGAATATGAAAAACAGGTATTGTTCTTCCGTCCGACGTCGTGATCATATTACATACAAAGGTATTATGGTTTACCTTAGTATTTCCATCCAATGCTGTAAATGCTTTTTTTTGGCATAAGTTGTAAATGGTTTCATCCATATGTATTGATGCTATCTAATATTATATTGAATAGAAAAATAGTATTTTGTTTTTTCAACAATAGTGATTTACAAACAGTAAACATCCAAATCAATCTTTAAAGCGGGTCGGACACCAAGACTATCCCTGTCAACGACCACATACTTAATCTCTCCCCTATAGTTGCTGATAGCAGCAGTTTCATTATTCCATTTTCCTTGTGACCTTAACCACCACGCACATGCTTCAAAACCCACAAAGACTCCATGATTAACCGCAAGTTGACTGGGTTTACAAACTCTGTCCATTTTATTATTTAAATACTGCCTTACTTCCGCAATGGACAACAGAAAAACATGATCTTCCGTTTCCATTCCAGGATCCGCTTTAAATGTTGAATCTTTGTGTGAGGGGACGATACTTGTTTTGATATAATTCTGCTCCTCTTCATTAAAAGCTGCGTTAAAAAAGTCCTTATTCAACCATTCTCTTAAGGTACACTTTTCCCACGTTACATTTTCGTTTTTCTCGTTATACTTTCTACAGTCAATTGCCTGCTCTGTAAGTAAGAATAGACTGTTTGTATTTTCTAACACTCTCCACTTTATTGGCTCAACACCATTACCATTTTCATATCTTCCGAATTGTACTATTGATCCTGTTTTAACCTCTTCTATTCCAAAAATCAGCAAATATGCTTCCTTAAGTAGTTCCCTCTTTATTTTGCGCTTTATTTCCCCTTGAAAACTTAGTCCTTTGCTTCTCGCAACATCACAGGCTGTCTCATAGTCATCAATCTCTCTAACTATATTTCGTAAGTCTTCCTCATCTTTTTTTAAAGATACTTCTAGCCCCCCAATTTGATCTTGCAATTTCTTTTTTTCATTACTAAGAGATTCCTCCAAAACGTATATTTGCTCTTGCAAAATTTTTTTCTCTTTACCCTTAAAAAAGCCAAGACCCTCCATTCTATGCTGTTTCTCCTTGATTTCTTCATTTTTAAGGGATTCGTATTCTGCCATATATTTATGTTTCTGATTAATAGCATCTTTTATTTCAGTCTGGTGGGCCTTTATCTGCTCCTGCTTTTCATCAAGTTCATTTCGTACTTTTTCTGCTTTAGATTTAGCCTCCTCGTATTTATTTTTTAAATCCAATAAGATTTTCTTTTCCTCAGGACTGTATTCTATTTCATATTCGTTTGTATTTACCTTTTGTATTTGCATCTGGATTTCTTTGAACCGGGCAATTCTCTTTTCCTGCATCTCTTTTATTCTTGCAAGGTTTTTTTCTTTCGACTCTTCCCATTCTAATAATTCAACAGCAAGGTTTCCTTTTGCATACTGCTTTGCACGCATCCAGTAGCGGTTATCAGTACAGTCTTCGGCAATAAATACCTTTCTGGCTTCTTCCTTGTTTCTACTCCCTATTTCGGTCAAAAATAGTCCCAGATAAGCCTCGGCTGACTCAGCTTCTATATTCAATGCATCATTGAAAAATTTGTTTGCCTCTTCAAATTCACCGTCCTCAATTGAGTCATATCCACGCTTTAGAAGAGCAGCAACATTTGAACCGCCTGTCACTACTTGTTGGACTATTTGAGAATGCAAAGGATTTTCTGGTTTATTATCCTTCCCAAACAGCTTGTCGATGCCCCTTATGAGATCCTGTATAGCACCTACTTTTCCCAAGTCCTGTGCCTGCAGCTTCGCAAATTCCTTCGGAATGTCATATGCATCAATGTCCTTATAACAAGGAATTAGATATTTACTCTTGTCCGCAGCTATTAACTTAAGATACCGGCTCCACTCATTCTTAACCCACACAGCATTGTAATAGTCATAGCTGGTCCCGACTGCAAGCATTACTTTTGCGGAATTCAGTGCAGCAAAAATATAGGGTTCATACTCAACCCCTAGCTTGTCTTCCAGGCTAATACGTGAGAAGAATACCCGGTATCCTTTCGATGTCAAAGCATCATAGATATCCTGAGCCAAAACTGAATCTATGGTACGTTCATTATTCTCATCTGTTTCCTTATAACAAATGAAGATATCATAGGGTTCTTCTTTTCCAGAAACCTCTATGATGCCTTTTCTCAGCTCCTCGATTTGTTTTGCTTGTTCACGATAAACAGCTCTGGCTACTGTGTCGGCATTCTCCATGACCTGTTCGAAATCGGAATCATCCATTACGGAATCAAATGACGAGCGGTGGCATGTGGGGACTTTCTTTCCAGTTGCAGGATCATCTACATATTCAATTCCGTATTTACACAGCACAAGGCCCCAATAAGCTTCCGCCTCCTCGGGAAATTCTGCTACTATTGACTCAAAGATTCCTTCCGCTTTGTCAAATTCACAGCTTCTGAGCAGACGGTTTGCTCGACTGAACAGGGTAATCTTCTTTTCATTATCTACTGTGGGGATCGTCTGCTTCGATCCGCAGTATTCACATTCGCACACCGTTGTATTTGGTTCAACGACCAAGTCACCGCCACACATCTTACACTTTAATACTGTCATGATAGCTCCGTTAAATATATATATTACTATTTTTCGTTTTATCTTATGTAGACATAAGATCTGCTTTTATATCATCAATTATTTTCCTATAAATGGCGGAATAATTCTTGTTCCTAACTGAATAAAACAGACATTCGTATCTCATGGCAGATAACAATACCTTCTGAGGATTTCCATCGGTATTCTTTCCACTAAAATAAGCTTTGAAAAATCCATGATCTGCGATTTCTCTTGATTTTCTTTCAATTGCCCACCATACATCAAACTCTGAAACATCCAGACCAAATCCTACAGACCAAATATTTCCAATCAGAAAATAATCAAGCCAGCATTTACATTTATGATTTGCTTTATTCTGCTGACATTCAAACAATTGATTCCCTAAGTCTTTATTATATTTTGTAAGTAGACTCAAAGATTTAGCATAACTGTAATAACTAAGAACCATTGAATGTTTTCGTTCTTTTTCTCCGTGAATGTGAAAAACCGGTATAGTTCTCCCGTCCGGCGTCGTGATTATATTACATACAAAGGTATTATGGTTTACCTTTGTATTTCCATCCAATGCTGTAAATGCTTTTTTTCTGGCATAAGGAGTAAAAGGCTTCTTTGATAATTCTTCCTCTATTTCATAGGTATAATTAGTTGTCAGAATAGCATCAAAGGGCAGACTTAATAGCTCCTGCAAAAGTGGATGTATATTAGAAACGGTGTTTATATTATCTGCTACACGTCGTTGTATATCTTCAACATCTGTTCCGCAGAGAGCCTCGGGTTGCATGGCATAAGGGACCTTTTTAACATTCTCAGGATTGTTCAAAGTACTTATGCTTGCTAACAAATCATCCCAACCTGTTGAGTTATTTGATAATTTGAGCATCCCGTTACCAAGAAAAAGAACATTAGGCTTTTTTGTTGTGTTTATTTCTAAAACGTCTCTTCTTATTGCCATATAAATCTTGTCTCCATTAGTACGTTTGATTGCGGACATAAATAATGGCTATACTTTTGTCGTATCAAGCCACATTGCAGGACGAATACAAGCGATTTGGTTACTCGGTTTTCCTTGAGAATTCTCTGCAATACCAATACCGCCATATTCTGTTACACAGGCAAGGAAACTTGATCCTATTTTTAATTTATTCATATTTACTTGTGATCTGAGCCACCATATACAACCTCTGCTATCCAATTTATTTTTGCTAACTGCTTTCAGTGCAAGAGTAGGTTGAAGTCTCCTACTACTGTCGCTAGGAAAATATTTTTGTACTTCATCTACAGAAAGAAGAAATATACGATCTTCTGTTTCTTCTGTATATTCTTCTCGATCGTATGTATTATGATAAGCCCTTGTCTTTAATTTTGTTCTACCAATCAAGAGCTGTTCATCCTCATCAAAAGAGGTTTCTATAAATGATTTATTGAGCCAGCTTCTTAAATCACTACTTTCCCATGAAGTCCAACCTCCCAGCTTAGAAAAAGGCTTCTCATCAATTGCATACTTAGAGATGATTAGTATTTTTTCTTCCTTGGCTTCCAATATTTGCCAGTCGATAGCAAGTATTTGTCCACCCATTTCATACCGTCCAAATTGCACTTGATTTCGCGATGACATAATAGCGCCCTGCATTTCAAGCTTTAGTTTTGTGATTTCCATTTCATAAGATTCCTGTTTCTTGGAAACTTCATTTGTCAAAGCTTCAATTTTTTCCTGAATTGTAATTTTTTCTTTTCCATTGAGGAATCCCAATGTGGACATGTATTGCTGCAGGCTGTCTATGTCCTGTTTCAACTTTAGTATGATATTATCCTTTTCTTCTGCGATTTTATATAATTGCTCTTTCAAGCCATTACGGTTTTCTACTCTTCTGTTAATGCGTTGCTGCTTTTCAAGCGAAGCATTCTGTTCTTTTTTTCTAATCTGCTCCTGTTCCTCATGCCTTTTTTCATCTTGTTGTTTTTTCCACTCAGAGATTTCCTGGTAGTATGTTTCGATTTCCTCCTCAAGTAGAGCATTTTTATTTGCTCTCATTAATGTTAAATAATTGTTAGAGGATGTAATTTTTTCACGTTCTTTGTCTGTTGTTTTTGCAAGTCTGGACCAGAATTTCTCCCGTGTATTGCAAGAATCAACAGTTCTTGTATCAATTCTTTCTATCAGTGTAAAAAAAGCATCTTCAGTAATCAGCTTTCCAAGTAACGCATCCCCATTCTGCGCATCAAATGTCAGTGCCTTTTCAAAATAATGCAAAGCTTTCAAATGATGATCATCTTCTGGATAATGTGACTGTTCTAGTTCTCTATACCCCAATAAAATCAAGGATTCTATATTCTCGCCACCTTCAACTTGAACCTTGCCCTCAACTTGAACCGTTCCTTCTACTTTTACAGTACCTTTTATTTCTTGTACCATCTGTTGAATTTTCAGCTTGTCATACTGCATGCCACAATATTCACATTCAAACAGACCATCTGGTCTGGCAATTAATTTGCCCCCACATATTTCACATTCAAGTTTTGCCATAATCATTAACCTCGCTTACTTAACTATCAAAATGGTCATTCTTCCGGCTTGATTGTTATTCTTATTGATTTAATTTCTCCAGCTCTTTTATCAGTGTCTCAATATCGTTTACATTTTTTAGTGATTTCATTATTTTTTGATTATACTGAGTAATTAATTGCTTGAAGGATTTAATGTTGTTTTCTATCTCCAACAGGTCATTATTCTTGTTATAAAAAGCTTCTTCATGTTGAGCTCTTATGTTTTCAATAGCCAGCTTTATCTCTTTACGTTTTATTCCGTTAAAGAATCCCTTAAGTGATTCTAAGTCTCTTTGCAGTTCATAAACCTGTTTTTCAAACAGTTCTTGTTCCTTGTTTTTGAGCTCAATCAATGTTTGTTTCTTGGATTCTTCCTTTTCCAGTTTTAATTTTAATTCATTTATAGCTGTCGTAAATCTGCCCTCCTCTGACGCCAATGACTCCGCTTTAATTCTGCACTTTTTAATCAGATCTTCCATATTAAATAGTGTCCAGCCATTCACATCACATTGACCATAATTTTCGTATTCATCAAATGGTTTTGTGGAAACAACAGTACCATCTGCCTTTATTCCGAGTGTATGGTCAGGCCCCGCACAAATTGCGACAATATCTCTCCAACCCTCTACCTCACACTGATATAAACCTGCACCTACAACTGTTCCATTCTTTTTCAGCCCGATTATATGATACTTTCCAATACTGAGTTCAATAATATCGTTCCACTTTTCAACAATACCCATATCGGTATCTTTTAAACCTTGAGCAATCACAACAGTGCCATCTTCTTTTAACCCAGCTATACGATTTAAGCCTACACTGATTGAAACAATATTTTTCCACTTCTCAACAGCAACTTGTAGTCTCATTCCATTAATTTCGTTATCTTCTATTTTACCTGCAGTATATTTTGGTATAGTATCCGTGAATTTGCATTCTGTAGCAATTACTGTTCCATTCTGATTTAGACCAAATGTATTTAAATTATTCGATTGTACTTCCCTAATATTTTTCCAGCTTGAAACATTACATTGTCCATATTTTGAATGTTTATTAACAGATGTAATCACGCTTCCATCAGCTTTAAGTGCCGGCAGGCACATTCCTTGACCAATTGATATAATATCCTTCCAATTATCTACATCTTTATAATCTTCATCACCGAAACATTTATCTACAGTTCTGACCACGCGACCATCTGCTTTGATACCAAAAGACCGGTTATTCGTCGCTCGAATTGAAATAATATCTTTCCAATCACCGACTTCGCATTGATTATGATAATAATCACCTTTATACGCAGTCGAAATCACAGTACCATCCGCTTTTAACCCGATTGAATGCGTAGCATCAGCACTTATCATAATATTGGCTATGCGTAAGGCCTGTCTGATTATAGAAAGGCGTTTTGGTGCTTCCTCTAGTTTTTGTTTTTCCGCCTCTCTTTTCTGTTCTGCGGAGATAAACAATTCTTCCCAGTATTTTTTCTGCTCATTGCTACCATATTTGACTGCTCGCTGATAATTTGTGTTATCTTTTGCCTTTTCTACAGCTTTAACATCCTCTGCTAGTTCTTCCTCTTTTTTATATTTTATATCCGCACAATATTTACCGAAAAAAGCTTCTGCATTTTCGGCATCCATATCTAAAACACGATCAAAAAATTCATTAGCTTTCTGCCAGTCTTCATCTTCAAGTGCCTGCTTGCCACGTTTAAGCAGAGATTCCACATTAGGGCCTCCTGATTGCTGCACCACTACCGTCTGTGAAGACTGAGAATGTTCCACAGTTTTCTCTGGAGGTATTAGCTTTTCAATGCCTCTTAAGAGATCTTGTATAGCACCTACTTTTCCAAGATCCTGTGCCTGTAGCTTCGCGAACTCCTTCGGAATGTCATACGCGTCAATGTCCTTATAACAGGGTATTAGATATTTACTTTTGTCTGCAGCCATCAATTTAAGATATCGGCCCCACTCATTCTTGACCCAAACTGCATTATAATAATCATAGCTGGTTCCGATAGCCAGCATCACCTTTGCTGAATTCAAAGCAGCAAAAATATAAGGTTCATACTCAACTCCTAGCTTATCTTCCAAGCTTATACGTGAGAAGAATACTCGGTATTCTTTTGATGTCAGAGCATCATAAATGTCCTGTGCCAATACAGAATCTATGGTCCGATCATTATGCTCATCCGTTTCTTTATAGCAGATAAAGATATCATAGGGCTCTTCTTTTCCGGAAACCTCTATAATACCTTTTCTCAGTTCTTCAATCTGCTTTGCTTGTTCACGATAGATAGCTCTTGCTACCGTGTCAGCATTCTCCATGACCTGTTCAAAATCGGAATCATCCATCACGGAATCAAAGGATGAACGGTGGCAGGTAGGAACCTTTTTTCCGCTGGCTGGATCGTCCACATATTCGATGCCGTATTTACATAGCACAAGCCCCCAGTAGGCTTCTGCCTCCTCGGGGAATTCTGCCACGATGGACTCAAAGATACCCTCGGCCTTGTCGAATTCGCAACTGCGGAGCAGGCGGTTCGCGCGGGCGAAGAGAGTTACCTTTTTTTCGTTGTCTGCTGTCGGAATCGTCTGTTTCGATCCGCAGTATTCGCATTCACAGACTGTTGCACCTGAATCAAATGATAGGTCGCCTCCACACATCTTGCATTTTAATATAGCCATAATAATCCCCATTCCGCCGCCTTTGTTCGGCGGCACAAATAGTGATGAAAAGTATTTTTCACACTATCACCTTGTATTATTTATAGTTTATATAGTTTTTGTTCCACCCACCTAGCCACGTTTTGACTAACGGTCTATTCTAGTCATAATCGGTTCAATTAATTATTATTAATTCAATGTAATCCACAAAGCCGGACGAATTGCACAGGTAAAATCAACGGGCCAGTGATCTATGGTTCCATTGCTGTTGACTACCGAGGCCGAACAATAAATATCATGAGTCCTGAGCCACCAATCTTCTTCACTAGTAGTATTATTTTTTTGTTCATTATAATACGCAGTTCCTGTACATATACGCTCATTATCAGAATGAAAATATTCCTTAACTTCAGAAATACTTAGTAAAAACACTTTATCTTGTAATTCTTTATCCATTGTAAGAATTCTTTCTTGTTCTTCATTGTCGAAAGCGGTATCAAGAAAGCTTACATTCAGCCATTTCCGTATAGAACTGTTTTTCCAGTAAATATCTTCATATTTTTCATTGAATGGTAGAATATCCAACATGTATTTACTGATAATAAGTGCTTGATTATCTTCTACATTTAGTACAAGCCATTCTATATCTTCCTTCCCATTTGATGTGTCATTATCTTGCTCGTATAAACCTAAGTAAATATAAGACCCTACTTTTGCCCTGGAAAGAAGAGAAGTCTTAATCCTAGGAATTAGACTTTTCAGCCGCTCAGTGCTGTCTTGATAATCCAGATCTTTCAGTAAAATATATGCTTCTTCATAATCACCAGAATTGATTAACTTAACAGCTCTGTCATATTTATTAACTTTTATTGTGTTATCATCGCCAATCTGTTCCAACAACACATATGCAGCTTCATAATCACCAGAATCGATCAGCTTAATAGCTCTGTCATATTTATTAGCTTTTATTGTGTTATCATCACCAATCTCTTCTAACAACACATATGCATCGTTGTAATCACCAGAATCAATCAGAGCAACAGCTCTGTCATATTTATTAGCTTTTATTTTGTCATTGTCTCCAATTTTTTCCAGCAACGTATATGCAGCTTCATACTCGCCTGAATTTAACAATCTCTTTGCTTTGTAATATCTTAGTCTGGGAATAACTACCGTTATCAGAATAATTGCAACAACTACCAACAAACCCATTAAAAAAATTTGTTTCTTTACTCTCTGCTTAGCCATATGGCTTTGTTCCACAGCCTGCCGCTCATCTTCTTTTTGCTTTTCCTTTTTTAAACGGTCAATCTCTTCAACGCATTTAGAGGCAAGCTCATTACTATCCTTATATCCATTCAATGATTTTAATGAGTCATAAATATTCTCGAATTCATTAATATTTTTACTCTCTTTCATGGAAGATATAAGGCTCTGATATTGTTGTTCCTTACGTTCCTCAGCTTCTTCATTCATCCTTTCAATTTTTTTATCTGTTCTGGCAATATACTCGGCATAAGCAGCTTTTATATTGTTAATATTTTCAGCATCCTCATTTTCAGCATTGACAATTCTGTCCTCAAGAACACGATACACTTCAGTGAGGCCGTCCTCAATCTGCTGTTTAATATCGCCTTTGGCATATTGTCTTGCTCTCATCAACTGACGGTCAGACGATAGTTCTTCCTGTTGTTTTTCTTTTTGGCTCCTTCTACTGGAAAGACTGGAACTATAATCACGATTAAATGTATATTCTCTGCTGACCGTTTCGGCATCAAGATAGCCTTGTGTAACATATCTTCCGATTGTTCTTTTTATGTGCTCACTATCTTCGGAACAAGCCGTAAGACGTTCACTATCCGCTACACAATACTTCTCTTTTTGCATTTCCAGCCAACTAATAAATGTTGCCTGTTTATCCCTTGCCAACATCTTGCCCAGATAGGCTTCAGCACATTCAGGATCAAGGTTCAATGCTTCCTCAAAAAATTCATCGGCCTTATTCCAGTCATGATCTTCCAAAGCCATAGCACCGCGCTTGACCTGAGCATTCACTGTGGTTCCGGAAGTGACTGACTGAACAACAGTGTTATCCTGTAACTTAGGCTGATCAGAGTTCCTTTCAATTACTTTTTTAATTCCCCGGACAATGTCGTTTATAAATCCGATTTTTGACATATCCTGAGCCTGCAGATGGGCAAACTCCTCCGGAAGTTCATAAGGATCCATGTCCCTATAGCATGGAATAAGCAGACGGGTATGATCATTCTTCATGATCTTAAGGAATCTGGACCACTCATTCTTCACCCATACCGCGTTGAAGTACTCAGGTTTTGTTCCGATAGCAAGCATCACTTTGGCGGTATTCAGGGCAGAGAAAATATAAGGTTCATATTCCGTTCCCAGCTTGTCCTCAAGCGTAATGGCAGCATAGAATACTTTAAATCCTTCCGATGTAAGCTGATGATAGATATCATTGGCAATCACACTATCTGGAGTGCGCTTTCCTGTCTCATCTGTTTCTTTATAACAAATGAAAACATCATACGGCTTTTCTTTGTGTACGATATCAAGAATGCCTCTCTGGAGCTGGTCGATTTCTCTTGCCTGCTCTTCATAAATCTCACGCTGAACAGTGTCGGAGTATTTCAAGGCATTTTTATAATCTTCGTCTGCTGTTACAGCGTCGTACGAAGCCCTGTGGCATGTTGGTATCCGTTTGTTAGTTGCCGGATCCTCAACATATTCAATTCCGTATTTACAGAGGATAAGCCCCCAATATGCTTCAGCTTCTGTAGCGCTCTGTTGGAGGATCTTCTCATAGATCTCAGAAGCCTTATCAAATTCAGACTTCATTCGTAGAAGATTTGCCCTATTGAACAAATTTTGAAGTCCTTCGTCTGTTACTGTAGGAATCGTCTGCTTCGATCCGCAAAATTCACACTCACATACCGTTGTGTCTGGCTTAATGGCCAGGTCCCCACCACACATCTTGCATCTGTAAACTGACATATGCTACCTCTTTCATATTTTTCTATTCCGACTTGAAAAATATATTCCGTTTTACTAGTATCTTTCCTTTATTCTGAGTTCCAAAATATTTGCATTATTCCTATCAACAACTGTCTTCTACATAGAACCTATTTTAATCAATTGTTCTATTTTTGATAGCTTCTACAATACAGAGTTTTCGTAATTAGCCCCTATATTTATTCTGATGGTTATTCTCATTAATTGCTTAAAGCTTTAGATTCTCTAATTGTCTCAGAATTTCTGCACATTCAGAATCAATTTCTTGTTTCCTTTTCATTGCAAAGAAGCCTAATGAAGCCCTTTCTTTTTGGAGGTTTTTTAAAAGATCTTCCATTTGTTGCTTCTTTTCCATTATTTGTATTCTTTTCTTTTCTTCGTTTTCTTTACGAATACGATTTTGCTCTTCTAGCTTTTCGAGCTCTTCAAGTTTTTTTCGACAATCATCTGCCCTGGTAGCCGAATCTTTCCATTCTGCAATGGATAAAAATTTCTCAGCAGCATCTTTTAAATCTTTTTTACTACCCATTAACTGCAACCAAGAAGCATCCTGATACTTCTTTTCCATTTGTGCATTTGATACAGTTTCTTCAATATGTTTTATAAGCTCATCGGCATCCAAATAACCAGAAATTGATTCTAATAAAGGAATTGCTTTCAGTATTTCCTCTCTGTCCAATTCCTCTAACTGGGATTTCGCTTTTTTATAAATAGCATCTTTTCTCAAAGATTCTGCCTTATCTCTGCATATCTGCGCCAATTTTTCTGAATCGGCAAATCCCCCTGCATTGTCCATATATTCTGCAACACTAAGATAATCATTTTCATCTACTGCTCGTTTATATAAGGATAATCCGGTTTCATAAAGCGCTTTTAAGTTCCCCTTACACAATCTTTCTTTTATGGCTTGTAGATATTCCTCCATTTGATTTTTCAGATCTGTATCTGCATAGCGCATTGTTTTCTTCCAATATATATTTGTATCAGGAAATTCGTTAAGGTCGGCTATCTGTTCACTCTTAGAAATCCTTAATTCCGCCATCAGCTTACCGAGGTATGCCTTGGCATTCTCAGGCTCCAAATCAAGTGCCTGCTCAAAGTAGTTGTCAGCTCTCTCCCATTCTTTATCTTCCAGAAATATATATGCTCTCCTTATAAGCGCCTCCAAGTTAGGACCACTATTTTGCTGAAATAATAATGTTTGTGACGTTTTGTATTGTTCTGCATTATTTCCGGGTCCAATCAGCTTTTCAATTCCCCTTAAAAGATCCTGTATCGCACCCACTTTTCCAAGATCCTGTGCCTGAAGCTTTGTAAATTCCTTCGGAATGTCATACGCGTCAATGTCCTTATAACAAGGTATTAGATATTTACTCTTGTCTGCAGCCATTAATTTAAGATACCGGCTCCACTCATTCTTGACCCATACCGCGTTGTAATAATCATAGCTGGTTCCGATAGCCAGCATCACCTTTGCTGAATTCAAAGCAGCAAAAATATAAGGTTCATACTCAACTCCAAGCTTATCTTCCAAGCTTATACGTGAGAAGAATACCCGGTACCCTTTTGTTGTCAGAGCATCATAAATGTCCTGTGCCAATACAGAATCTATGGTCCGTTCTTTATTTTCATCAGTTTCCTTATAACAGATGAAGATATCATAGGGTTCTTCTTTTCCAGAGACCTCTATGATGCCTTTTCTCAGCTCTTCGATTTGTTTAGCCTGCTCGCGATATACTGCTCTTGCTACAGTATCAGCATTCTCCATGACCTGTTCGAAATCAGAATCTTCCATCACAGAGTCGTAGGAAGATCGATGGCAAGTGGGGACTTTCTTACCCGTAGCAGGATCGTCCACATATTCGATGCCGTATTTACACAGCACAAGACCCCAGTAAGCTTCCGCCTCCTCGGGGAATTCTGCAACTATGGACTCGAAGATACCCTCGGCCTTGTCGAATTCGCAACTGCGGAGCAGGCGGTTCGCGCGGGCGAAGAGAGTTATCTTTTTTTCGTTGTCTGCTGTCGGAATCGTCTGTTTCGATCCGCAGTATTCGCATTCACAGACTGTTGCACCTGAATCAAATGATAGGTCACCTCCACACATCTTGCACTTTAAAACTGCCATAGTTCAAGCCCTCTATTTTACATACAGCTCCATGTAGTCATTTTCTCGTTTTGAAAATATAATTATGTAACTATGATTCCAAACCAATCCACACAGCAGGACGGATGGAATAATTAGCGCCACCAAATCCAACGCTCTTACCCTTCTGGTCATAAAAAGCTGAGCGTCCATTGTAATTAATACTGCCATGTTCATCAACATATGCAACGTCGTTAGATGCAATACCGGAAGGTGTTCGAAGCCACCACCTGCTTCCCTTTGTTTTAAAATCTTCATATGCTTCCCAGTTCACCTTGGCCCACTCTGTTGGAACGCATATTCTGTCTTCATCAGAATTAAAATACAGTTCTGCTTCTTCTACAGATAGCAAAAAAACATAGTCTTCCGTATCTTTTCCTGCGCTCCGACTTCCTTCCTTTGGATTTTGATGAGCTGTCACAGTTTTCTTCCGGATATAGGGTAGTTCTTCTGCAGAAAAGGCCGATTTAAGGAAGTCGTTATTTAAATATTTCCTTAAATGACAGTTTTCCCATGTGACCGCTTCGGTTTTAGAATTCCAAGTGTTATAGTCCAGCGGCCCTGCTTCTAATGCCATATCCGTAATCATTAATAACCCATCATCTTCATTCAGCACTCTCCACTGAATAGGCATATTATCTTCCCGTCCTTGCTTATATCGTCCAAATATAACTTTAGCCCCCGGCTTGATATCAGTTTGCCCAAACAATAACGCATAACCTCGTTTCATCAAGCTTATTCTATTTTTCTGTTCTATTTCTCTAAGATAGCTCTCTGCCTGATTTTGATAGGTGCGATGTGTCAGAGCCAGTTGTTCCAATTCCTTCTTTTTCTCCAGCAGCCTGTCATCAATTTCCCTAAGCTTTTCATCCAAAATCTGTATTTGAGACTGAAGATTTTTCTTTTCCTTTCCTTTAAAAAACCCAAGAGCAGTCATTTGTTTCTGCATTTTGCTGATTTCTTCTACAAGGCGGCGTTTTTCATCTTGTTCCGGCAACTGATCAAACTCCTGCTCCTTTTTCTTTACGGCGTTTTCAGCATCTTCAGCTTTTGATCTTAAGCTCTTCAGATTGTTTGTTTCTGCATCATCAAATACAAACGTTCCTTCCGTAATAGCTTTCAGTTGTTTTCTCACTTCCTCCAGCTCTTTTTTTACCGTTTCCTGACTCTTTTTTCTTTCATTTTCCTTGTCCGCTGCCATTCTGTCATTAATGGCTGTCTGACTCATAAAATCCGATATTTCCTTTTCCAGTTCGGTGCTTTTATGCGCCTTTAACATTATTTGAAAATTCTCACCAGATATTATTTGTTCACGATCCTCCGGAGTTGCTTTCTTCATGCATTCCCAGAATTTCTCTCTTGTATTGCATGAGACACCTGCTGCCATATTTTGTCTGAGAAAGAGAGTATATGCGTCACCACACATAATAACTCCCAGCAATGCATCTCCATTTTGAGCATCAAAAGTCAGCGCCTGTTCAAAATATTCTCTGGCTTTATCTCTGTTGGGCTTACCTAACCTTTTCGCCTGCGCCAATTCCCGAAAACCCAAAGCCAACAGTGAGTCAATGTTTTGACCGCCTTCAACCTTGACGGTGCCTTCAACCTGGACGGTACCTTCAACTTTGACCGTACCTTTTATTTCCTGGATCTTCGCCTTTGCCCATTCTGTACTATATTCCATTCCACAGCTGTCGCACTCAAAAATGCCACCAGGTTTGCCAATCAGCTTTCCACCGCAGATCTCACACTGTAATGCTGCCATTTTATTTTCCTCCAATAGCACTTCTACCAAATTAACCTATCGCATTTTGATACTTTTCTTCTTTTAGTCTGTCATGAATCTTATCAAGATAACATTCCAATTCTTCACGAAGTATTCCATTATCAAATCGCAATATTTTTTTATATAGTTCATCTTCTTCAAAAGACTCTTTGCAGTTTCCGATGTCGCTTCGATTTCTAACCTGCAATTTCGTCATTATCTTATAAAGGTAATCTTCTGCATTCTCTGGATCCTTATCCAATATTTTTTCGCAATATAAATCTGCATTCTGCCAATCTTTATCTTCAAGAAATATAGACACACGTTTAAGAAGGGCAACAATCTCATTACGGGCAGAAACAGCCATGTCACCACTGTCATAATCGTCCTTTTTTGAAAGGTCTCCATGTCCGACTATTTTTTCAATACCTCTTATAAGATCCTGTATCGCACCAACTTTTCCCAAATCCTGTGCCTGTAGCTTCACGAATTCCTTCGGGATGTCATAAGCGTCTATGTCCTTATAACAGGGTATTAGATACTTACTCTTATCCGCAGCCATCAACTTAAGATAACGCCCCCACTCATTCTTTACCCAAACTGAATTGTAATAATCATAACTGGTTCCAATCGCAAGCATCACCTTTGCAGAATTTAAAGCAGCAAAAATATAGGGTTCATACTCCACTCCTAGCTTATCTTCCAGACTGATACGCGAGAAGAATACCCGGTATCCTTTTGCTGTAAGTGCATCATAAATGTCCTGAGCCAATACAGAATCAATGGTACGTTCATTATTCTCATCTGTTTCTTTGTAGCAGATGAAGATATCATAGGGCTCTTCTTTTCCGGAAACCTCTATGATTCCTTTTCGTAGCTCTTCAATTTGTTTAGCTTGCTCTCTATATACCGCTCTTGCTACGGTGTCAGCATTCTCCATGACCTGTTCGAAATCGGAATCATCCATAACAGAATCATAGGAGGAACGATGGCAGGTAGGAACTTTCTTCCCGATGGTTGAATCATCTATATATTCGATGCCATATTTACACAGTACAAGACACCAGTAGGCTTCCGCCTCATCTGGGAATTCTGCACTATGGACTCAAAGATACCTTCTGCTTTGTCGAACTCATAGCTTCTTAATAAACGGTTTGCACGACTAAACAAAGTCATCTCCTTTTCATTATCCGCTGTAGGAATCGTTTGTTTAGTTCCACAGAATTCACACTCACACACCGTTGCACCTGGCTCAAATGTCAGGTCGCCACCACACATTTTACATTTTAAAATTGCCATTTATACTCCGTTTATTAATCCAAACCCTGAAGAGCTGCAAGAATATCTCTGATTTCTATTGCTTCTCTACGATCTTCTTCAATCTAATCCGATTCTTTTCAGTATATTCGACAAAACATTCTGTTCTTCTATAAAATAGTAATCATGATCGGCAGTGAATAATAAAGACAGTGTTATTACATTTTCGGGTATAACAAATCATTTTCCAATTGTTTTTTTCGGTTCTTCAGGCTTTCTATTTGAATCAAATACTCATTTTTTGCAAATTCTATTTCATTTTGAGCTTCTAATTTCAGAGAATTAAGGCTCTCATATTTATGTGACAACTCATATATCTCGCTCTCCAACTGCTTCTTTTCTTTTAGTTTGAAGAATCCTAAGTTTTTGAGTTGAGCTTTTTTTTCATTTATGGTTGCCATTAACGAAGTACTATTCTCATCGTATTCCTTAATTTGCGGGTTCATAGAGAGCTTTTCCATCTCCTCAGTGAGCTTATTAATATGGGGTTCTATTGAATTTATTTCCTGATCAATTCTTTGCTTATCCTCTATATGTTCCTCCCAGTATTTCGCCACCTTCTTTTCGTCGTATTTTCTGCATTCTTTATTAATGGATGCATAAATAACATCAAAATCTTTCTGCAAGGCTTCTCCATTTACGGGTTTTTTGCTTAGAATATTCTTGTTTATCGTATCTAATGCTGCTTTTAAAAACCTATAGATTCTTTCTTTCGTTTCTATAAACTCATCGCATTTAACCTGAACGAATTTCACTTCTAACAAAATCCTGTTCAAGCATTGATTCCCTCTGTCAAAATAAGTATCAGTCTCTTTTTTTGTTTCATTTTGAAGATTTTCCAACTGTTGTAAAGCCAACTCCTGAGCATGTTTAAATGCATCTCTGTCATGCAGATATGAAGCCTGACGTTTAAAATCAGCTTCCAAACGATTTTGTCGTTCCGTTGCTCTATCAATCACTTCACTGACCTTGCTTGAATATGTACTAGACCATGCCATAGCAAGTGACGCGAACTCACTAAATCCGTGATTTATAAATGCGGCACTCTCCTGTGTATCAGGGTTTTTATTAACTACAATTTCAACAGCTCTTCTATAGGCTCTTTCTGCCACATCTAATTCATTATTTGCAATCGTTCCCTGCCACGATTTTGCAAGTCCCTGACACAAAACAGCTTCCGCGTTATCAGGTTCAACTCGTAATATTTCTGAATAGAGTCTTTCAGCATCTTTATATCGTTTATCTTCGAACGCCCTTTTTGCATTTATTAAATTATTTGACAGTTCCTCAGTATTATCAACTTTAACTGTTCCTTTAACTTCAACAGTCCCTTCCACCATGAGCTTTCGTGCTTCTTCTACCGTATATTTGCAGCCGCAGGATTGACATACAAAAACGCCATCTTGCTTTATAAGATCGTTGCTTCCACACATTTCACATACTAATTGCTTCATAAATACATGCACCTCCGTTTTTCAATATCATCTATACGTTATGATTCCAGATTGATTATATTGGTATACTCTTTTAGGAAAATCCCTCCGGAAGAAATTTCCATTAAGTCATTATCTTAAACAAAATGTCGCACCCGGTTCGAAGGCAAGGTCACCGCCGCACATTTTGCATTTTAAGACTTTTCATAGTAGGTCTTGTTTACTTCTTCTTTCCAAGCTTGCAGAGTCTGTTCCGCTCAGTCAGCGTTATCCCGATCTTTCCACAAAGTTCTTTAATGTCACTCGCATTTCCTTCAATAACTGCGGCCTGAAGCTCACTCATCTGGGCCGTAAGATCCTTTTCAATATCAGATGTATTTTCTGAACTGACAGGATCAGAATACCGAAAATCATCAGCAAGTTTCTGTAGTGCGGAAGACGCTTCTGAGTCTGAACACTGTGCAGCTAATGGGTACACGATAGATCTTAAATTCTGTATACACTTCGTATCTGTAGTAAGTCTTATATCTTGCCTTTCTACTTCGTCACGAACTGCATCTGCTCCGATCATCCCTATTGCTGTCATACCAAGAAGGATAAGGCTAATCACTACCGGGATATATAACGGGAGCATGGAACCAATAGCCATAAAGATAAGGCTTAGCACAAGCTGTGCAACCATATAGATAAGCCCGATCTTGGCGATTGGGAATCCGTAGAATTTGCTTCTTGCGCCTTCTCCTCCATACACACCGCCGCGGAATGCTGATTTTAACGCAAAGGCACATGCACCAACCGCCAGGATTCCGAACAGCCATGATATCCAGAACACGATGTTTTTGTTGAATGGCAAGATAAGCGTAACCAAGGTAAATATCACAGCGATGATGATAAGAACGATACCGCTGCGTGCTTCATTCTTTTCCATAGATTTTCATAGCTCCCTTCTCAATCTCTTTTTCTGCCACAATCTGGGCAGAACTTAGCTGTGATCCCGGTGGCTCCGCAGTCAGGACAGTTCCAGGTTGTAGGATTTGATTCCGGTTTCTTTGCACCGCACTCCGGACAGAACATGCTGGTAATTCCGGATGCTCCGCAGTTTGTACACGTCCAAGTTACGGGTTGTTCCGCTTCAGGTCGTTTTGCACCACATTCTGTGCAGAATTTACTTGTTAGTCCTTTTGCGCCACAGGAAGGGCAAGTCCACGTACCGCTTTCCGCCATGATCTTAGGCACAGGTTTCTTCGCTCCACAGTCCGGGCAGAACTTACTTGTTATATTCTTGCAGCCACATGCATCACAGTTCCATATGTCGAGACCTTGCTGTGATGACTGCTGGGAAGGAACTGACGGAGACCCCCCCTGGGTATAGTTTCCACCCATCATAGTCTGGCCAAATTGCTGCCCCATCTGTGAAGCAGTCTCTCCAACCGGATTCAGTGCATCCTTCGTCATACCGATAACACTTCCCATGGCCCCAAGGCCGATGCCAAGTCCGGCAACTCCTCCGAGTGCTCCCAGACCGGCTCCACCACCTTCTCCTCCAGTCAGGCCGTTCTTCATGGCTTCCATTCCTACCTGACGGGCAGTCTCCTGCTGGTATGTATAGCCCTTCATCTTCATTTCCATGGCTTCAGCCTCTGCCTGCATACGATATGCTTCTGCTTCCGCCTGCTTCTGAATCTTCAGTGCTTCTGCTTCTCCCTGAGCGCCTATGATCTTCATACGGGCTGCAGTCTGAGCTTCTACAGCTTTGCGTTCTGCAGCTGCTTCAGCCTCTTTTCTACGTATCTGTTCCTGCTTTACGTTAAGGTACTGTTCCGCATACTGCTCCTTCATCCTTCGGAAATTAGGATCATCATCCGGTGTCATAACGCGGCTAACAAAGAACTCCGGCATCTCGAGACCGTAAGCATCCAGATACTGGTTCAGCTTAATGCGCAGGTTTTCTGAAAGCTCCATCAGTCTTTCATCGATTTCAAGGACACTGATGCCGCTTTCTTTAATGGTCTGTGCAAGATAACTCTTGACCTGTGTCATTATCATTGCGCGGAAATATCCTTTGCCGTTCCCGATCCCAAGGAGCTGATCCTGACTTAGCTTGCCTGTGGTACCAACCAGCTTGGCAAGGAGTTTACGCGAATTGACAACTCTGATGTTAAACTCACCGCTTGCACCCAGCTCCACATGGAGTCCTGATGCCGGATCAAACATCCGTACTTTGCTGTCAGTACCCCACTTTATACCCATAACAGTGGCAAGATTGATGTAATACACTTCCGAATGGAATGTACCCTCAGTGTCAGTCGGAAGCTGGTATACCTTTTCTAACAGAGGAAGCTGTTGAGTCTCCAACGTATAGCGCCCGGCACCGAAAGAATCCAGGGCCTGACCATCACGGAAGAAGACCGCCTCCTGGCTCTCATGAACGATCAGCTGTGAACCATAGTTAAAGTCCTCTATAGGATGTTTCCATACAAGTGTCTGGTCATCCCCCTCGTATTTAATAATGCTGGCAAGACCATCACTTCGTATCTTTTCGCTTGTCAGTCTTTCAGCAACATCATTTTCATAATCACAGATAGGACAGGTATATACACTGGCGCTTTTTGACGTCATAAGGCGGACGCCACATTGTTTACAAGAAAACTCAGCCATCTGCTGATTTTCAGCCATTGTGTTAATTTTCTCATGGCATACAGGGCATAATGCATCTGCACCTTTTGTTTGATCAAACACAACATCATTGCCACAATGTGAGCAGGTCCTTGATGCTAACTTATCTGTCTTTACATTGATTGTATAACCACAGGAACACTTGATTTTTTTATCTCCAAAAATCCAGAATCCTGTTTTTCCCTCCGCATACTTTCCGCAGTTGGGACATTCTATTGCAAATTTTGCCATGGTTACCTCCTGGTAAATAATCTGTATTATTCTTTAGTTTCAAGATTTTCAAGCGCGTACTCAAGCGCAAGCATAACGACCTCGTTCCGTTTTCTCCCTGTCTTTTCTGCCAACACATCGATATCTGTCAGCATATCCTTGGGAATCCTCAGAGAGATGACTTTCGTCTCACCGGAATACTTCTGTTTTTCCACAATGAACTTTTTATCTGTTCCCATTATTTTTCACTCTCTACTTGCTGCTAACTGCCTCTAATAGTATTTTCAAAGTCTTGCCAAACGGAACTGTTTCCAACAACTCTTCTAGGAACTGTCTTGAAACTTTCTTTCCCAGCTTCTTAAGAGCTTCCTGATATCTTCCCTCTTGAAGTAAGTCAAGTGCTGATTTTTCCTGCTCGTTGAGATTCAGTTTTTCAAGCTCCTTCAGTTTCTTTTTGGTGTCATCATCAATAATAAGGTTCTCTCCATCCATTTTCTGACATAGGGAAATGAATACATCAAGCGGACATTGGAACAGCTTTGGATTCAGCTGATATTCATCATACCAGCCGTTATTTTCCATATAGTTCCTTAATTCAAAAAGAACTGTGATATCCTTTATGTTCATTTTGACAAGTCCAGAGTTTTCGTCATACTTTGCATAACGCACATCGGCTGTAAAAGCTTTCTTCCAGTCCTCATCAAAGCCTTGTCTCGGATATACCAGTTCAGCCTTAATTTTAAGATTCCTAACCCTGCTTTGACTGATACCAAGTATCTTTGAAATCTGGTAGTCGCTACAGCGATCAGGCTCCTTCTCTCTCAGATAATCCAGCATGATGCGAAACAGCATTGTCTCATAATCAGATTTTGACATTGACCCAAAATTCCGGTCAAAAAAATGCCCAGTTATCTCATCAAACAGTTTTGCCTTATCTTCACTAGAATATAATTCGAACATAATGCATCTCCACCCATATTTAATTTTTTTACCGACCTATTTATCTATTAAAGACAATTATACTACAATTGTATTCTATGTTCAATCAACTAGGATTTTTGTATAATCATGACAAAAAAAGACCCAGAAAACTAATGTTTTCCGAGTCTTGAAATGAAATAATTATGCTTAAAACACCTTGATCATCAATATATTATACTGTCACCACATCAACAAAATCTTTTAATCTAGGCATAGGATATAGAGATTTTACTTCAATAGTTATCTGATTTATTTCAGTCTTCTTCTCTGAATTTACTTGGTCGATTGTAGGCTGATATTTAGCTTGGATATGCTGTTGTGTAGGAATTGTATTTAATCTATTCTGGGCATCGTCAATCTGTGCCTGTAATGCTTTTTTCTCTTTACCTTTAAAGAACCATAATGAAGACTTTTGGCTACGCAAATCATTAATCTGGCGTTCTATTTCTTCTCTCTGCTTATTACATTCGGAGATTTCCTTATTGAGTTCCATCTGAATTTCATTCAATCGAGATTCATAATCATCAGCTATTTGACTGACTCTTGAATCTATTTCCTCCTGAATCTGACGATTAACAGCTGCACATGCTTCATCATAAGCAGCCCTTTGCTTTGCTTCTTTTTGACGTCTTTCTTCGGCCTCCTTTAATAGCCTTTCTTTTTCTTCTTTTGCACCAATAAATGAATAACCTAAAGCACTCTGTTCTATCAGTTTAAATGCAACCAGATCTTTTAAAACTCTGGAAACATCAGTGTGACAATATTTATTCAGTGTGCCTTCTATAGCAATCGCTGATGAAGGATGTGTTTCATAATCACTTAATACTTTTAAAATTCCTTGTGTAATAGAGATGCTATTTATAAATTGCTTATGTGTATGTGCACTGATAACCTCTGTAGATAACAAGTTGGAATAAATTTCACGTGCGGCCTTCTCACCTTCTGGAGTACCTTGCATCAAGTACTCATATGCACTTTTTTTCATGGAATCCAGTTCTTCGGCCCCCTTCTTTCGACGAACTTTCCTTAAGGCATCAATAAGTCTCAACCTTTCAATCTTTAGCTCGTTTGACTCTCTCACTTTCTGTAATGATTTTTTCAAATCTTCATCTGCAAATTGTTCTGCACGTCTAAACTCCTTATTATCATCCAGCAAGCATACCTTATCATCAAGATCATCTAATGATGTCAGGCTATAAAAAGCGAGAAACTTACCAAGGTAAGCACGTGCATCTGAAGGATTAACATCCAACGCTCTTTCAAAATAGCCTTCCGCCCCGTCAAAATCACCATCTTCCAGAGCCATATTTCCCCTTTGAGTAAGTGCAGAACCTTCTGCACTTATAATAGCAGCCGTTGAAGAACTGCTAACACTTGCCCTTTCACCTAAAATTTTTCCTATTCCTCTCAGCAGATCCTGTATTGCACCAACCTTGCCCATATCTTGTGCCTGAAGTCTTGCAAATTCTTTCGGCATATCATAAGCATCTATTCCCTTAAAACAGGGAATCAATGTTTTCTTTGCACCCTTTTCAATTAAGCCAAGAAATCTGCTCCACTCATTCTTAACCCAAACCGCATTGTAATATTCATAATCTGTGCCAAAGGCTAACATTATTTTTGCCGAATTAAGGGCCGCAAAAATATAAGGTTCATATTCCTGACCTAATTTATCCTCAAGAGTAATACGGGAGAAAAACACTTTATAACCTTTTTCTACAAGTGCATCATAGACATCTTGAGCAATTACACTATCGATAGTACGTTCTCCCATAGCATCTGTTTCTTTATAACAGATGAAGATGTCATAGGGTTCTTCCTTAGAAGATACCTCATTTATGCTTATTCGTAATTCTTCAATAGACTTAGCTTCGTCACGATACACTGCACGTGAAATGGGATCAGAATATTCCATAACCATCTCAAAATCCTGATCGTCCATAATGCTATCAAAAGATGATCTATGGCATGTTGGAATTTTCTTACCTGTTTTTGGATCATCAACATACTCAATTCCAAATTTACAAAGTAGGAGTCCCCAATATGCCTCTGCCTCTTCAGGAAAATCAGTAACAATCGTCTCGTATACACCAGATGCTTTGTCAAATTCACATGCACTGCGTAATCTGTTTGCTCTAGTAAATAGATTGATTTTCTTTTCATCATCTAACTGCGGAACTGTCTGAACCATCCCGCAATATTCACATTTGCATACAGTCATTCCCTCTTGAACTTCAAGAGTACCGCCGCACATTTTACACCTAAAAACTGCCACTTTTATCCTCCTATGCTACATCTTTGCGTTCTATTCATCAGAATATAATTCGAACATAATGCATGTATACCCATATTTAATTTTTTTACCGACCTATTTATCTATTAAAGACAATTATAATACAATTGTATTCTAGCTTCAATTGACTAATGACACCTTATGCGTGGATATATAGTCAGAAGCATATATATTTGAGAATGTAATAAAAGAAAAATTGTAGATGTCATGTTTTATTCAAGCTGCGGGGGTCTCGATATACAATGGAAGCCAGCACTTCGACTTTTACTTTAGTGACAATAAAACCGGCTAGAAATCTAGCCGGTTAATTTATTATATAAAGATGATAAGAGTGCCTATAATCTGATCATCGGTTTTCAGAGGGTTACCGGCAGTTTAGGGGGCTGCCGGTCAGAGTAGTATGAAAAAACTTCTATAGGGTTCAGATGTATCTCATCTGATGGTCATAGAATATCACCGGATGCTGAAAGGAAACTGAAACTTGATATTTTTTTCTGCTTTTTTGATTTAGTATACTACCGCATCATCTGCAGTGTAGCCATCGATTGAACCGGCCTTAACCTGGATACATGCATAGCTTAACTCTGAATCATCAGCTGCAAAAAACTGTCTCTTTCCTTCAGGTGAAATCTTAACTACATCACCTTTAGCGATTTCAACATCTTCTCCATCTATCGAAGCCCGGCCCTTTCCGGAAAGGATGATATAAATCTCTTCGTTCTTCTTATGTGAGTGTACAAAGGGAACACTTGCTCCGGCAGGAAGATGGTTAATACTTATCTCTGCTCCTGTTAAACCGAGAGCGTCATGAAGCTCTGTTCTTGGGTCCTCAGTTACATTTACTTTTTTAAAATTTGACATATTGTTTTCCTCCATTTGTTTGCTATTTCTTTTTGTTTGCTGTATCATCATTTTATCTCTAAGAATCATCCAAACAAGTACGAACATTTATAATACATAGTTACATTTATGATACTATTATGCATTTTCAAGGAGAAATTTTTATGAAAAGTATATATGGTCAATGTCCTTATGCAACAACCCAAAGAGTCCTCCAGGGGAAGTGGGCTATAGTTATCCTGTTTCAGCTAAGTACAGGAACAAAGCGTTTTAATGAGCTAGAACGTAACATTCCGGAAGTCACAAGAACGATGCTCACAAGACAGTTAAGACAATTAGAGGATGATAAGCTGATCGTCAGGAAAGTATACGCTGAAGTTCCGCCAAGAGTAGAATACAGCCTTAGCGAAATGGGTGAAAAATTCAGGAAGGTATTGGACCAGATTGAGTTATTCGGATTTGAATATATTGAAGAATTAAGGAAATGCAATGCTTAATGGAGGTTGACAATGAGTGAAATAAGAGACAAGAACGGACTTACCGAAGAAGAATATTTAAAATCCTATGATTCCAATAAATGGAAGAAGCCGTCTTTAACAGCGGACATCTGCATAATCACAAAGAAAGACTCAGAAGAAAAGGTACTGCTCATAAAGAGAGGAAATCATCCCTGTCTCGGTAAATGGGCCTTTCCCGGAGGCTTTTCTGAGGAAGGTGAGCGAATTGAGGAAACAGCTGCAAGAGAGCTTTCAGAAGAAACTGGTGTTGAAATGGCACCGAAAGATCTTACGTTAATAGGAGTTTACAGCAAGCCGGGAAGGGATCCTCGTGGATGGACAGTTTCTGCAGCATATTTGGCTGTTGTTGATCCTGATAAGGTAAAGCCTATTGCCGCAGATGATGCAGCGGATGCCGGATGGTTTACCGTTATACATGAAGATGACAAATTCCGGTTCATGAATGGTGATTTAGAACTTACACTTAAAGATCTTGCCTTTGATCATGATGATATTATGATGGATGCGTTAAAGAAAGCATGACAGACAGGCCTATACATAAAAAGGAGCAGACCCCAGATTTAAACTGAGGTCTACTCCTTCTTTTGAATAGACAGTCCTTATTCTTCAGATGAATTTGAGTCATCTGATTCAGAATCATCTTCTTCATCTTTTTCATCATTGCTTGAATCATCATCCGATTCATCGCTGCCTGATTCGCTATCTGAATCATCATCCTTTGAGCTACTATCATTTTCTGACTCTTCAGATTCCTTATCATCAGAAACCTTCTCTTCTTCAACAGTATCATCTTTTTCGCTGACCTGTTCAGCATCTTGAGATGAATCTGTTGAAGATTTGGTGGTTTCCTTATCCTCTGTCTCTACCTTGTCCAGTGAACTCTCATCTACTTCTTCTGATCCTGTCTCAGCGTCCTTCGAATCGGTTTCGCTGATCTCGGTAGATTCAGAGTCTTCTAAAGCAATTTCTTCTGATCCTGTCTCAGTTTTAACTGCTTCTTCAGCATTCTTTGATGTTCCTGCAGATCTTGTTGATACTGCATGAACTGTTACCCCCTCTTCTTCCTCTTCGAAAAAGTTCTCTTTAACGAATGAGTCTTCGTTAAAGTTAAGGGTGAGGGAACTTCTCTCTTTTTCTTCCCATATTGCAAAAAGCTCTACTTCGGATGTTATCACAAAAGTATCACCTGCCTGGAAGCTCTCGCCTGAGCCGTCTGACTCAGAGTTCCATTCGATAAAAACATAGCCTTCACGTTCTGGAGTAGGAAGTATTACTGTGTCAGAGTTAACTTCAACTTCTACAGCAGCGTCTTCTCCTTCAAGAAGGTCTTCATCAGAAACAGCATCGGGCATATCATTCTGGATATCCAGAGGATCAAGGTATCCCTCAGCCATCTCGTCACCTGCTTCGTAAGAGGTTGAATCTGATTCGTCAGCATCTTCCATCATGGAACGCTGGATCGTCGCAATCTCTTTGACTGCATCATCACTTACGGTGAATGTTGCAGTCGTGTTTGCGAAAGCCGGACTTGCCGCAATGGTTGCTGCAAAAATAGAAGCAACCGCGGTTGTCTTGACAAAATCTAGCTTCTTCATCGTTTTCTCCTTTATTCATTTTTTATTAAATACCAGGCATGGAGCCTGACATTAACTAAGGAATCAACCTTCGTTTCCTGTCTGTGTAGACGAAGAATCAGTTGTATTTGTTGTGTCGGAGGTGCTTGTTGCCTCACAGATACCGAGTTCTGCACCTGCAGCATAAATATCCTTAACGTTTGTGGTCTGGATCATGGCTGCCGAAACATCTACACCAACACCATCCTCTGTTGAAGAACGTCCATCTGAATTGTTTACGTCAATCTCTGCGAAGTCCTGTACTCTGAAGTAGTCGAATAATGCAGGAGTCTCATGTGGATCCTTCTCCTTTGATTGAAGAGGCTCTAAGAATCCATAGTAATAAACTGTCTGACCGTCCTGCTCGTACTTTGAGAGAAGAACAGCGTCTTCGCCAAGCTTATGTCCAACCGTAGGTTCTGCAACTTCTTCAAAGCCGTTCTTTGCAAGAATCACTGCATCATGTCTTGTTACAGAAGCTTCATCTGAGCGTCTTCCGCTTACTGTAGGAATGTTGACACGCATAACCACCCATGACTCATAGTTTACGTTTGAAGTGATAGATGGGTTCTTTAATACCTTCTGCCCTGGCTCAAGATCATCTGCGGAATCGTAGATACCATCTCCGTCTGTATCAGGCTTATCATTTTCATCGATCATGCCGTCACCGTTAATATCATCAGGCTGTCCGTCACCGTCTTCATCGACTGTGCCCCAGTTGCCTTCTTCTACAGTTCCGTCTGTTCCGTCTGTTGGTCCGTCAGGGTTTGAAGGATCGAAGCCTTCTGTTCCATGGTCTGCACCAGCAACAATGTTGAATTTGTTTTCAACCGTCTTTGCAGTTCCGGAATAGAGCGCGTATGCTCCACCGATGGTTGCTACTGTCATTAGACCAGCGCAGCCAAGCATTGCCAGCTTTTTTTTCATACTTGTTTTTCCCTCTTTTCGTCATAGTTCTCCAAGTGTTTTGCTTTTGGGCACATGAGTAAGCCATGTGCCCTGTTGTGTGATATCTAATTAGTGTATGCTCAAGAACTAAAATGCCTTGAAATTGCTGACTTTTTTGCCTATACGTGAGATAATTGATGCAAGGAATTACATCAAAGTTTCTCAAAAACCTTGCACTTTTCGCGGAGAATCCCATGTATAAGAAAAATCAAAATCATCAGTTTAGTCTCGGAGATTTCAATCAGCCAATGGGTCTAAAACTTGATCCAGAGAATAAATGGATTAAAAAAGCTGCCATGATTCCCTGGGATGAAATAGAAGCTGTGTATGCAGATCTGTTTCCTTCTGATTGTGGAATGCCTGCAAAACCACTACGTATGGCACTGGGGGCTCTCCTGATTCAAAAAAAGTTTGGCTTTTCTGACAGAGAACTCGTCGAGCAGATCCAAGAGAATCCGTATTACCAGTATTTTATTGGATTGCCTGGATTTCAATTGGACAAACCATTTGCACCATCTTTGATGGTGGAATTTCGCAAAAGGATCACTGATGAAAAGCTTGCAGAGATCAATGAATTAATCATCGATTACAACAAAAATGATGAAGATGAATACGAAAATGATCATAGCGATGATTCATCAAGTGGTGATTCTGAAAATAAAGGCACGCTGATAATTGATGCAACATGTGCTCCGCAGAACATTGCATTTCCTCAGGACATAAACTTGTTAAATGAAGCAAGAGAAAACCTTGAAGCAATTATTTCATCTGTCTGTTACGAGTACAACCTTTTAAAACCTCGCATGTACAAAAATAATGCGAGAAAAGATTACCTAGCCCTGGCTAAATGTAAAAAACAATCTTCCAAGAAAATACGTAAGGCAATCAAGAAACAACTCCAATACATCAGGCGTGACAGGAATTACATTGACTGGTTCATGAGTTATGGATACTATCCTGACAAGCACCAGATGGAAAGAATAGCGGTCATTGATAAAGTGTATGAACAGCAGGAATACATGTATAAAAACAATGTTCACACTGTTCAGGACCGGATTGTAAGCATATCCCAGCCTTATGTGAGACCTATAGTCAGGGGCAAGAGCAAAGCTCCTGTAGAATTCGGTGCCAAGATTGATCTTAGTATCGAAAATGGTCTAGGCAGGTTAGAAAAAATATCATTCGACGCATACAATGAGTGCGAGGTTTTGATATCCGCCATCGAAAGATTCTTCAAGCGCAATGGTCATTATCCCAAGCGTGTACTTGCGGATAAGATTTACAGAAATAGGGAAAACCTTTCGTATTGTAAATCTCGAGGGATAAGACTTGCAGGCCCGGCTTTAGGAAGACCAGGGAAGAATGTTTCAATCGATAAACGTACAGAGTACGTGGATAGCGTTGACAGAATTGAGGTAGAGCGAAAATTTGCATTATCAAAACATAGTCATGGTCTTGGATTAATCATGACCAAGCTTGAAGAAACAAGTCGAAGCTCTATAGCCCTGTCGATCATATCCATGAACTTAGATTGCCTCCTGAGGCTTTCTTTGTTCCAAAAATTGATTTTGATATTTTCAAGGTTCAAGTATTTTTATGAGGTAGCCGTCTGAAAAAATCAGGCGATTGCTGAGCATACACTAATTAGTCTTTGTACGGCTTTTTTATTGCCGACATTGTAAGTATGCTAGGAGTTCTTGTCGTATTAGTATTTTTTGAAAAATTTTTTGAAAAATTTTTTTGTGCACAAAAAAAAGAGGATACCCGACGGTATCCTCCAAGTAGTATCGATATGATTATTATCCGTTCACTAACGGAATTATTACTCATTCTGCATGTAGTTCTGCTCTTTTTTCATATATTTTCTTGTCCTGTCGTCTCATGAAAAGAATTCTGGACAGAATAAGAATCAGGCTACTGCCTACAAAAATCTGAATCGGATAAGTAAACAATACGCTTTCAGATATTATCATGCTAAGCATAGTAATGGCGCCTACCGGTGGCATATACATTTTAGAAAAATAAATAACGGTAAGCATTCCACATGTAGCAACTATGGCTGCAATCGTAAGAGGAAGCCCTAACCTGATAACAAAGATATATCTTGATATCACACCAATTATGGAACAAAGAGTTATCACTGACACCGTTTTGACCGGCATATTTCTTGTCTTGTTCCCCGGCCTTGAAAACTCAGTAAATGCTACAAGTAACGGAGGGGCCACGATAAATCTATATCCTGTTTTGAATGCAACACCGGCAATTACTATCACACAAAGGATTCTGATAGCAGTATCTATCATATCATCTCTTGAATTCAGCATCACAGGAACATATTCCTCATCTGTCCGAATTCCCTGAAACAGAAAAAGGTTATGGAACAATATCACAAGTGAAGTCAATATAAATGCAGCTATTGGATACACTATACTTCTGGTCTGCATCATCACCGGCAGCACTATTGCTGATACAAATGGTGCGAATGTGGTTCCCGAAAACATAAAAAGCACCTGGGCGATTGTAAATGCCAGAATAACTTCGATATACGTATCAAACGGAACGAATCTTACAATGCACACTCCCATTATCGCACAGCCAGTAATAAGAGCTAACATACGCCTTCCGTTCACCTTCCAGCTTCTCTTTTTTGCTACCATATATCCAACTGCTAATGCTGTTATTTCGGGGAATATTATCTCCTTCTCATATAAAACCTCCGCAGAAAGTGTCATCAAAGCTACTAACAAAACGGTACTTGCGTACGGTATCACTTCCTTAATCTCAATATTTTTCATTACAGTTTTCCTATAACCCTAGAAGAATATTTTTGTTCTAACAATGTGAAGAGGCTGCCGCTTATAGACAATCATCTTTAGCGGCAACCTCTAAGGCATTGAGTTTTGAGTTATCCGTTCACACGTTTCTTGAGATCAGCACCAGCTTTGAAGCGTACAGACTTAGATGGGCCAATCTGCATTACAGAACCATCTCTTGGATTTCTTGCTTCTCTTGCTGCACGTTCTGCAACATCGAATGTACCGAATCCTACAAGCTGGAACTTGTCTCCATTCTCAAGGGCATCGGCAATTGTCTCAAATGTAGCTTTAACTACGAGATCCGCATCCTTCTTTGTAATGTCTGCTCTTTTTGCTACTTCTGCTATTAATTCCTGTTTTGTCATAAGAATCACCTCCGTAAATACAACATGAGTTTATTATACTACATACGAGAGAACTTGTATGTGTTTAAGACTTCAAGAGTTCAATCTTTTCCCTTTTGCATTTTGAGAAACGTGCCCAACACCGGGTCACTGTCAGTAATCCTGAAGCTCATACAGTGTAGATGGCAAAAGCAGATCATAACCTGTTATTCCCTCATTGTCAGTAGCCCCCGTATATATCACAAGAGAATCAAATAAATCTCCATCGTACTTATATTCCGTTTTCGATGACAGAACCCCTTTGAAATATGAAGAAGAGCATATCAAACGTCCATTACTGTCATACTCATAAAGCTCGTTTGATATCACTTCATCAGTAACACTATCACGGCACTGTAGTTCAATGCGGTTTCCTGAGCTGTCATAAAGATATGCGCTATAAGACTCCTGTCGTGCCCCATCCGCTGTATAGGGATAGTCATATATTCTGTTACCGGATTCATCATATTCCGTGTAGATTATTGCTGTATCCGCGAAACCGCCTTTATTGTCGCTGACCTTGGAATACTGGACTGTCTTCTGACCTTTTTCGTTTCGGTCGTAATCAATGATGATGACGGGATTGCCGTTACTATACTCGATTATCTCTTTCACTCTTCCGGAATCAAAATACGAGAAGTCATACTGCTTGCATTCCGCTCCATTCCGGTCTGTGGTCATGACCGTCACGAGATTCCCGTTTTCATCATAGATAAGCTGTTCTTCGGACCAGTCTATAAGATATATGCCGTAATGTTCCATAATATCGCTGTCGATACGTTTATGTTCAACTGCCCCGTTTGAGGCAGTCTCATTTAAGTCATGTGAATGGCTATCTGCCACCGGATCATCATTCTGTGTTTTGGAGTTAGAATCATCCGTTTCCTGAGTTTCTGATGATATAGATACATTATTGTCTCGGGTTTTAGATGAACTCCCACATGCTGAAAGTGCTAAAGATATTAATGAGATCAACACTATAATACGTCTCATGTCTGCCTCCTTAATTTTGAAGCTATTATAAAATGTCATCACTTTGAGGTTGAAAGTTATCGAATAATTACGGTCTTTCTGAAAACCTATATTATTCTCTCTTTACTGTTCTGAAATTACTTTACTCATGATCTTACAAAGCGGTTTGAAAAGTATCAGAGTCAGAACAAAGTTGCTGACACAATGGATGATATCATACGGTATACCGGCAATCCACCATGTCACAGCCATACTCCATCCGCCTATAAACAGGTACGGGATTGAACAGAACAGCCCGAAAAACAACCCGAAAAACCCTGATAATATGCAATAGAACACGAAACCCACTTTTTTCCTATTTGCATAGAATACCATTAAGATAAGCATTGGCCATATGTACAGATACATAATAGACCAAACATTGACCCCTTTAAGAAAGCACTCAATAGCTGTAAATCCAAATGCAATAAGCAGTGTTTTTCTGCCATAAAATATTGTATATACAATAAAAAGAAGCGTTACGACTTCTACATTTGGCAAGAAATCAAGCGCAAGTTTGGAGGCTTCCAGTATAGCAAGTGAAATTCCCAAATATGCTATGTCTTTTACTGATAATGCGTTATCACTCATAACTCTCAAGCTTAAGGGCATATGTATCCCCATCATTTACAGGCTGCGAATTTGCTCCGTACTGTCCGTACTCACCATTTACATATATAGCCCAATAGGTTTTCTTACTATCATCGGCTTTCAAGCCATTCACGGAAGTAATATACATTCCATAATCGCTTGAAGTACTCTCATATATAAAATCTTCCGTGTTTTTTAATTCGTCCAGTAATCCTGACAGATATTCCGCATCGGTCCTTCCTGAATAATGATTACTTTTCTCTCCATCTGATACTTCTAGTGTATATGCTTTCTGTCCACTAGAATCCGGCTTTGGCGAAAATCTGATATATATCAGCAAAAAACAAATGATGCATATGATGAATGCTGATATTCCTTTTATATACAATAGTTTCTTATTCATGATTCCCTATTCTTTTCCACAAGCTTATTTCTGAGTTAACTCCTCTGAAAATGATGTATATCTGGCACGTTTACAAAGCCTGTTCTCACAAGCTTAAGTATATCATAGGCTTTATATTTCTTTCAAAAAAGCCAGTTCTTTACGATACACCTCATCGGTTTTTTCTTTCTATATGCTATCTGAGCTACTTTTTCTTATTTTTCACATCGACATAAAAAAGAACTGCAGAAATCCGCAGTTCCTTTCGTTCACGAAATCCCATTTAAGATATCCAGGAGCTTTTTCTGTTCCTGCCTTTTCTCTTTTTCGTTCGCCATTATTATAGTCAGTGTTGTGATTGCATAGTTCTCAACATATGCTTTTCTCTCACCGCTTTCTGTAGTATAGGTGTACTCTTTATACTTATCTATTATCTCATCAACTGTTTCTAATAATTTTGTATATTCGTCCGTACTTAGTTCATTGTCTTTCTGATATGGTTTCCAGATTTTTAGGAAAACGTCATTCATCATAGCAACAAACTTTTCCTTTGGCATCGGTTTATCTCCCATTTCATGCCTCCCTTCGCAAACACTCCGATGACTTTTGTATCATTATACAGTAATTATGGGTAAAGATAATCGATATAGGATTGGAATATTATTCCGGCATTTAGTTATAAACGAAAATTTAATATGTTTTTTCGACAATATTCGTATAAATTCCCTCAAAGCTATAGTATATTGTTTTTGTAGGTAATCGTCATGCCCTCGTTGTATGTGCCTGGGTCTTTCTTATCTGAGAGGCATTAACGATGAACCATAAGAGCACAAAGATTATCCTGTTAGTGACTGCGGCCACTATTTTGATAACAGGTCCAGCTTTTGCTGATGTGAGGTTTGAGGATTTTGATGTTCCAGTGACGCAGCAACAGAAGGATGCTGTAAGAGCAGAATATAATAAGATACCAGGCATTGTAACATATCTGTTTGAGAGTCTCGGTAACTTCATAACTTTCTTTGATGGTTACGATCCGGAATACTCCCTACTACTCGGAATATATGCAGGAATCGATGGTGAAGGGTGTCTGATTCTCACTAACACAGATTATGATGGTGCAGGCACTCTAATTCATGAAATGGCCCACTTTCTTGATGATTATGTCTTTGAGGATATCGGATCGGAGAAGGCAGAGCTTAGATATAACGGTAAAACATTCGAATATGCAAAAGGCGGCATCCGTTCCCGCTCGGAACTTGATGATTTCAAGGCTATATATCTTGAAGAATGTTCGGGAAATTATCTTGTATCAGACTATGAAGCTCAGGACCAGTGCGAATACTTTGCAGGTTCCTTTGCAGCCTATGTAAATAATCCTATAGAATTATCTCAGATTGCCCCAAAGACATTTGATTTTATAAACAATTTGGTAAATAATCTGTGATTCATAATTTCCACAAAAAGAACCGTTCCCTTGTGTATGAAACACGGGAACGGTTCTTTCGTTCATTAAAAAACGCTAATATTTTTAAACTATTTTTTTATCAATTAGTCACAGATTCACGGAAAACAAGAGCTTTAATCCTCTCCGGCTTCTCCGGTCCTTATGTAATACTGGTTGCCTTCCATGCTTTTTCCGCTTTTTGTGGTACCTCCTGAATATAGTAGACGCATATATTGATTACCGGACTCGTCCTTTGTAAAGTAACAAACAATACTGTCATTATCGACCATATATGTAAGTGTTCCAGCTCCTGGATCATAAACACCTTCTGTATTAAAACTTTCGTTAAGACTTTTTCCTTTTATAATCAAATCAAGGTGTTCATTTTCATAAACGACATCCACCGGTGGTACCTTACGATCAATAGTCTCTCCCGACAACCCTTCGGCGAGCTTATGGAGATCATCCCAACCTTCCCCGTTTTCATCACTGAGGTAGGAATATCTGCCTGCAAGCTTTTCGGGACTATTCATTACGATATGATATGATTCCTCAATGGATTTCTCCAATTCTTTTGCGAGTTCTTCAATCTCTTTTTCAATGTCATGCATTTGATTCAGGCCATCGAGATACTTCAGGTATTCATCGATATCATCCAAGTTCAATTCATTCCAGGGCTTTAACATGCCGCCATCCAGTGAAGCTGTTCCTCCGGCTACATTATCCGCACCTGAATCAGCGAGAGCCTTCGCATACATTTCATCCATGCCGGCGGCAGTCAATGTTTTCATTACATCTTCACTAGCCTTATCATCATATGGAACAGGTATTTCTGTACTGACAAGGGTAGGGGACATGTTGCCGTTTTTATCTTCCTTCCAGACGATACCCATGATCTTACCTTCATTATTGAAGTCTTTAAGGGATTCACCCAAATACATGAGTTGCTGGCCCCAGTTTTCAAAGCCTTTCCAATTACCGGCAAAAAGGCCGTAAGCACCTGAAAAGGCACCCGCAACACCGATAGCATCTTTCATATTGTATAATTCCGCCGTAAGGTTTTCATCCGTTCCCAAAAGAATGGTTGCACCGGTATCATAGACATCCGTCACTACATCCACACCCTGGGTAGATAAAAGGGCTGCCGCACCGTAGTACTTTATCGCACCGCCGACTGTCATAGGGAGCGTTGCTGCACCAAAGGCAGTTGCCGCTAATCCGAAGCCTGCTACTTTGCCGGCGGTAGTCAATGCTTTGGCAACTTTGTAACAAGTATCATGTAAATCTTCTTTAAATTCGGCCTCACCATGAAGAACACTCTCGGCTAGCTGCATCTGTCTCCATGCATCTTTAGTATCCGTTCCGAGTATATTCGCAAGATGTTGTACCCGCTCACCTGCAGGAGCTGATTTATATAAATCATTCATTTTCTCAGCCCAATCGTGCAAGAGGTAAGTGGATGTATCATATTCAGCGGCATAGGCCCGAATGCCGAAAATGCTTTCCTTTAAAAAATCATCGGAAAATGGTGGGCGAATGTCTGACATACCTTTCCCAAATAAGCGTATAGAAAAGTTAGTGGGCGTGTCCCAAGGAATAAGTTTGGATTGTCTGCCTTCTTGAAGCCACTGGAAATCAGGTAACACTTCCGCCTGTTCCAATAGAGAACCCATGTATTCCGCTTTTGAACATACAGCATCGGCTGTTTTCCATGCTTCTATGCAGTGTTCCAGTATATCGGTGAGATCTTCGTCGCTTACATCTGACTGCGATACCCTTTCAAGCTTTTCCGTCCACATCCTGGCGTTAACATAGCTTTGTAGTGCCAGGTTTCCAGCAGTCAGAACAAGTTCACGTTCCCTGGAAACTCTGGGAAGAGTGATTTCGAGGATTTCCCCGGAAACAGCTTGTTGTGAGGTTTTGTCGTCCGTAACGGCAGGTTCCGTGCCTGTATTGGTATTCCCGGAAGATTCCTTTTGGCTGTTTTTTGCGCTGGTCGTTTCCATGCTGCCGGTAGTTTCGGAAGTACTTCCGCCACCACAGCCAGAAAGTAATCCTAATATGAGTGAAGCACACAAAACAACACTCAAAATACGTCTTTTCATTGCCATTGCCTCCTTTTCTTAGAATAATCGGAAATATTTCACCTCGAATCTTAAATCACGTTTTTGTTATTGATTTCAGCATAACATACATAGGTATCTCTGTGAATAAAGCTCAATATGCAAAAAAAAGCTGAAATACTCCCATGGTATTCATCATGGGAATATTTCAGCTATCATCTCTTCTATATGTTTGTTTTAGTAACTCAAAGCTTTCTTCCGCACATTGGGCAATAATTAATAGGTACATCCTTTGAGATTATCTCTACAGCCGATGACTCGTCGAACCCTACTGATACATGGAGAGCCTTCTCCGTCGGATCAATCTGTCCGTCGCAGTTTAAGCTAAGAATCATTCGGTTCCTGCACTCGATTTTTTCCTTTGCAGAAAAAATCCACTTGTCCGGTAAATCACCTGTTTCTCCATGTAACATGCAATAATCACACTCATTGTTTCTTTCGTTCATTTAATTTTCCCTTTTTCTTTACTGAAATTCCAATGTTATGTCAGGTGTATCTTCCTCTATATAGGATTTATAGTAGTCTACGGCGCTGCGCTCTTCATCAAGAGCAAATGAACCGAACTTGCGATACACACCGTTTGAGAATGATGCAAGATATTCTGCCTTGTACAGTTCGCAGAATGGATTAAAGCATCTCACATACATCGGCATCCTGCCTTTAATCGTTGTTCGGAGAAGGATTATGTTTTTTGAGTGATAGTCTTTTTCCGTAGGTGGCATCAGGATATTCACGGTACTAATACCGTAGTCCTCATGGTCATTGAATGTCATACGAAACTGTTCTTCGAAGTACGGAAACTCCATTCCTGTTTTCTCATAAAGGTTTCGCATGAGAATGAAAACACCGCCTGCATCCCTTAGGTCTATTAATGTCTTTATTGTCTTATCAGGATTATCCAGATACATTTTGCAAAAAAATTCCTGTTCAAAAAAGAATCTTGGGTCTGTCTTCAAAAGGTCCTTTAATTCCTGTTGTTCTTTTGAACTCATCTACATACCTCCCAAAAGATTGATTCTCGAAAAGATTATACCTAATTCTGACTTCTTTTTCGCGGTCATTCTTGTTTTTAATCTCGTTCACTGCTTCTTCTTTTTTCTTTCTTTACTTTTCGGCTTGCTTTTCTGTTAACTGTTACTTTTTGTCCAAAGAAATACAGACTTACTGCATAAAGCGCTACCGGCATAAACGCATACACGTTATGAAATAATCCGAAGAAGATCGGCATTGCCAATATTAAGCCAAAGATACCGTGATAGGCTTTCACTATCCCACTTACGATATCGCCACAGCCGGTCTCTTCCTTTTCTCTTGTTACTTCTGCCATTCCGGCAATAAGTGTTTTGATTGAAAACACCGTCATTACCGATCCTAAAAATAAATTTTGCATGTTTTCTCCTGTTTACTTTACCTGAAGCTGAAGATTGTTTTTGGTTTTATTAACGATCTCTACGAGTCGGTTTAATGGTTTTTCTTCGCCACACTTTGTTTCCACCGGCTTAAATACATCTTTGTCAAGAATTTCAAAATCCTCAATTAATTCTTTTCGTGGGAATGTCTGGGTTGAATGTTCTATAGTCTTTTTTGAATCGGATGCCTCAGTGGACTTAGGAGATTCAATACAATCGATCATTTCATCTAAATTTTGCACCAATGTCCTGTTCTTTTCGTTCTCATTAGTTCTAAGTTGGTCATTCTTTCTTTTTTTAGATGCAGAGGAAATCTTCTCTATCAATCCCTCCGGATCCTCTTTAATGTACTCTTCGTTAGAGTAGAAAATACCGTTGGCCTGAGGAGATGCAGGAGAAAGATAATGGATTCCCATGCAATCGAACAGATAGAGCTTCCCATCCAGTTCGTAGAACACCTTTCCGTCGTGCTCGTATTTTGTATTGATAATAGTCTGAGTGGTCATTTCGTACCTCCATAGTTGTTTCTAAAAATATTATGAGAGGGGATATCTCAGATAACCATGATTTTTGGGTGATAATAATGCAATTTTTTTTAGCCCCAAAATTTTCTTGTGGCGGTAACCGCCATACGCATATTTGCACTTTAAAATGCAATTGCAGTTTGATTTTTATTGGATGTTGAATAAAGTCGGATTTATACTCAAAATGGGTCCTTTTATAACCACCCGTTTTTACCGCATAAGGCTTATATATCAATGGTTAAAGGGCATTTTTTGGTGACTAGATATTGCAAAATGATATTTGAGCAGTATTAAGTCATCAAAAAGCCATATGTATCATAGAGAAGAACCATTGTGTAGGCTTATCTTCTGACCAGGCTCTAGGAAAACGCCAGGCGGCATATTAGCGTTTTGAAGTGCTATAGCAGTTAGAGCAAGGTGATTGATTATTAGCGTAGGATTTTTATCAAAAATATAGCTGAATACTGTTATTCCATTTTGCCGAATGATCCTTATATGGCAAAGTTTTGTGGAGTATTAACCGGTAACTGGGTGTTATATTAACCGTGTTCGAGAAACATCTAGTCATCAAAAAAAGCCGATAGAGCCTTGCATATTAATGGTCTGTAGGTATTTTTCGGTGACTAGAAATGTGAATGTTGTTTCAGCGAAATCTAGTCATCAAAAAACGCCATTAGCTCCTTATATTTCAACGGTCTGTAGGTGTTTCTCGGTGACTAGAAATGTGAATGTTGTTTCAGCGAAATCTAGTCATCAAAAAACGCCAACAAAGCCTTATATATCAACGGTCTGTAGGTATTTTTCGGTGACTAGAAATGTAGAATGTTGTTTTAACATTATCTAGTCATCAAAAAACGCCGTTGGAGCCTTATGTATCAATGGTCTGTGGGTATTTTTCGGTGACTAGAAATATGAATGTTGTTTTAACATTATCTAGTCATCAAAAAACGCCATTAGAGCCTTATATATCAACGGTCTGTAGATATTTTTCGGTGACTAGATATTTTTAATGACGATAAACTAGTAATATCCTATATAATATTGCTGCCGAAACCCTGCACATCAAGGTAAAGGACACTTTCTTTATTGGGCGATTAAATTAATCCCAATAAAAAAATGCCTGCAGAAAATCCGCAAACACTTTTCAAAATCCATATTTTCTATGATGAAATCAGGGATTCACGATCCAATCAATCCTTGTCGGAGTCTATCACATCTGCATCCAGAAGCTTCTTCCAAGCTTCATCTATATCCTTATACTCCATATGGGTTTCAGGGTTCACATCCTGCATGATGAAAGCAGAAATATCAACATCGGCATCTGCTGTGAAGTACTTTCCATCTATTGCTGTAAAATCGTTAACTACAAATGTGTCGAACAAAGTTGAAGTTTCATTCAGCTTTTCATCTTCGTGATCTGTTCCTTCAAGGGTTCCCATGAATCCGAAATAGTAGACAGACTTCTTTTCTATGGAATCACTCTTATCGGCTTTCATTAGTTTAAAATCACCTACTTCATCACCAACAGAAATGTCGTTTAGGGATGTTCCATTCTTCATGAGACGCATTGCTTCATACGCTCCATTCTTGCCGCCGATAGTACCTTTCAACAATGGTACTTCAACTTTCACGAAAACTAATGAATCGTATGCAACGTTGGTTCTTATAGCAGGATCTTTTGTCTTTTCAGCCCCTGGGTCAAGTGCCATAAGGTAATCGGGATCACCTTCTCCATCGTCGCTGGAACCCTCTTCTCCATCCGGTCCATAAAGAATTTTATCAAGTTCATCCTCGATGATTGTTGCTGCATCATTGTCATTGGATTTTCCGGCAACTACTGAGAAGATGTTCTCTGTTGTGGATGTTATTCCTCTGTATCCGGCCATTGCGCCTGTCATAGTGCATAAACCCATTATTGATATACCACCTATGATACCTAATTTCTTTATAAGCTTCATATACAATCTCCTTTTCGGTGTTATAGTGCTTTTTTGCTAACAAAACAATTATGGGGAAGGTTTTGAGCTTATTAGTATTTTTTAGAAAAATTCAAATAAAAAATGAGCCTCATTTTGAAGCCCAATTTCATCACCTTTTCACTTATGTTTTACGGAGCGAGATTATCCATGTCATCAGCTATATCATAAAACATATCCTGGTCTATATACCTGTTTCCTTCGTCATTCTGACCGTAATCCCATTGATCTAAATTTTCTTCGAGGTTTGAAGCAGGAGATACGTCTTCATACTCAAGAACATTATAGTCATTGTCGTTAAGACTTTTTTCTATCTCTTGTTCCCTTATCCCGATATTTGCCAGGCATTCCTCAAAGAACACGGATTCGTTTCCATCAAGCGATACGGAATAAGGTACGTGTTCATCTCCCATTTCATCAAAATAAGAAAGGGATAATACTCCGTCCTTGGATATCTGGAGAAAACAGCCAACGTCTTTTGCGTGTTCTTCTAATTCTTTAATTTTGGGAAGAATATCCTTAAAGTCTCTGTTGAGCATTCGGTCTACTGTATGAGAAACATCATCAAGTTCTTCCCTCAGCTTATTTGTGTCTTCGGGTGTATAGAGATCACCTTCTATATGAGTATCATTTGCATCGTATACGAAGTTTTGATGATAGTTCCCTTCGCTGTCGAGGGTTCTGTCGCTTGTCACGAGATTTAACTGTAGCTTGTGTGCAAGTCTCATGCAGTCATCTCTCACCGTTGTCTTTCTAAGGTTCTTTTCTTCAATCTCCCATTCCCTCAGATTTGTATATTTTATAGGTGTTTCGTTATTCTTCATAGCTTCCCTGTAGTCTGTTTCGTATTCTTCCAAAATAAGTTCTTTGAATTTTTCTGGTTCAGCTATCCGATACTTCTCTATGAGGTCCTTTGCATCTGTCTGAGATATCCCAAGCTGGACCATTCGGACATATTCCATCTTCCGTATGGTATTAAGAATATCCCTATAGGCTGTATCGAACATTTTCTTCTGTTCTTTAAATTCCTTTTTAAGATCTTCCGGTATAGCCGGAGCCAGTGATAAATCGATACCCAATGTGGTTTTGAGAAATTCATTCACTAATCTTAGAAAAGGATTTCTTATTCTATGAGTCGATTGTGCGTCTCGGTATTTCTCTATTTCCTTTTGGAGCTCAAGTTGTCTATCTAGCGATGTCTGTATCTTTTCACTGCTCTGTATTGCGTGAAATATATCATTGTAAGATAGTTCCACATTCTGTACTTTTGCCATTATTTCTTTTTTCCTTTTTAGAATGTTGTATTTTAGATTCATTCTAATTATGCACGGAGATTTTGGTTTATTAGTAAAAAAAGGTCAGGTTTCTGACCTGACCTTTTTGAGTATATTCTGTTTTCTTTTTATAAGCTTTTTCTTGTAAGCAGCTCTTGGCTCGCCATCTTTCCTGTATAAGTCTAATATACTTATTTGACCTTCACAGCTGTAGTTACGAAGAACAGCAAAATTGTCCTTAATATCTTTAGCGGTATCCATTATACTTCCTCCGGATTCCTTTTCCTTTTTCAATATAATTATGGTTAGGGATCATCTAAATAGACTCCCGTTTCGTTCTTAAGCTAATTTTTTTGAGTTTTTACGCCACTTGCCGGGGGATTCACCGTAACGTTCTTTGAACTTACGGGTAAACCAGCTTCTGCTCTGGAACCCACAGCTTTGCGCTATCTCATCGGATGTAAGATCAGATGATAAAAGCATATTTGCTGCCTGTTCCAGTTTCATTTCAAGCATCTTCTTTGAGAAGGTCACACCTGTGATCATCTTAAATCGGAAGCTTAGATAGTCAGGATTGTACCCATATTTTTCAGCAACTTCGGCAAGTGTGCATTCATTATAATGATCTCCCATATATTTCATGAGCTTTCCAAAACGGTTTTGGGAAACCATAGTGCTGTTCGGAACGATCAATGAATTTTCTCTCGCACGGTCAAGTTCCGTCACTATTGCAACCATCAGAAGATGTGTCATTTTCTCATGATGTGAATCGCTTAGCTTTAGTTCCTGTTCCAATGCATTAAAGGCAATTAAGACATTCTGGTCGTTCTGGCAGGAGAAATATAAATACTCACTGTTACCGGATTCATCGTGTATAAAGTCGTAAATAATACGGCAGTCTGCGGTCTGGGACACAAACAGTCCGTCAAAAAATTCACGTCGGATTGAAAGCACACTAAGACTTGATCCGGCATCGCAATTCCATCTTATATTTTCCCGGCTCAGGATCAGATCGCCCCTACTCATAGTGAACCTTCGGCCTGCAAATGTCAGGGATGTCCTTCGCTCTGCACGCAAAATGGTGAAGTAATCCGTCACTCCGTCTTCTATTAAATTCAAAGTAATAGTTTTCATGCCCATATCTTATCACATAATTATATAAAAAGCTAAGATTTGAGAACTTTTTAAACAAGATACGGCCATTGTTAAAGTAATCACAAATCAGTAAGCTAGTTTTATCAATTAAACATTCCAGAGAGGGATAAAGACATGAGAAAGAATAATTGGAAACTCCAAAGTCTTGGAGGATTAGTTGCCTTGTCACTTGCGTGCAGTTCGCTTTCCGCATGCTCAGCAACTTCGATACCTCCTGTAAACACTGAAACTACTGCAACAGCCACAGTACAGGCTACGTCCGAAGCAGCTTCTGAGGTAGCAACAGAGGTTCAAGCATCTGAAGGAACTTCTGCATCATCAACCGAAATCACGGATGGAACTTACAGTGCTGTAGGCACGGGCTTCAGTAACGGTGAAGTACCTGTAACCATTACTGTCGAAGGCGGAAAGATCACAAATGTTGATATTGATGCTTCAACACAGACAGATGGTTACGGAAAGACAGCTGCAGACGAACTTGCAAAGGAAGTTGTTGATGGTCAGACATATGATATTGATGTTGTGTCCGGAGCTACAATGACACGTAATGCTGTTTCTGAGGCAGTAAAGAGTGCAATGACAGAAGCCGGATTTGATGTAGATTCATTAGCTAAAAAAACTGAATCCGGTGAAACAGAAACTGTTGATACAGATGTACTTGTAATCGGAATGGGTGCTTCAGGTTCTATGGCTGCATTAAAGGCTGCTGAATCCGGTGCTCATGTATTGGGTGTTGAAGCTACAGAAACCCTTGGAGGCATGGGTAATGCTGCACAGGGTATGTTTGCAGTTGGATCTGTTGAACAGAAGGACCGATATGGTGAAAACGGTGAGGAAACAGATGAAGAATACTGGTTCAACCACCTCATGCAGAGTACCGACTATCTTGGCAATGGAGCTCTCATCAGCCGTTTTGTTTCAGAGGCAAAGAATACAGTCAGCTATATGCTGAATCATGGTGTTGGATTCTTCCTTTCAAAGCAGGCACAGCAGATTGCTCATCTTGACCAGGAAGTTGTTTACCACAGATGGAACAATGCTGATCCATTCAAATATATTGGTGAATCCCTTGAAAGAAGCGGCGTTGAGATCCGTTACGGCACAACAGCAACTGAGCTTATAGTAGATGGTGAGGGTGCTGTAACAGGTGCAAAGTGTACAACAAGTGACGGCGGTACACTGATTGTTAACGCAAAGTCCGTTATCATGTCTACCGGATCATTCGCCAACAATCCGGAACTGATGAAGGAAACCCTCGGCGAAGAGCTTTACAATAATTCTATGGTATTGGCCGGATCAAAACTTCCCGGACTTGAGATGATGTGGGATATCGGTGCTGCTAAGGGTGAGCTTCTTACTATGAACCACGGTGTTGTAACACTTAATGCAGGTGATGAGATTGTTTCTCAGCTGACATTAAACAGTCCGATTCTCTGGGTAAACGGTCGTGGCAAGCGTTTCATGGATGAAGATCTTCTTAAGGATACTGTTGAATTCTCCTCTGCAGTAGCCGCACAGGGCGGCATTGCATATACAATCGTAGATCAGACTACTGTTGACCGTTGGACAGACGAATCTCAGGAAAACACAGGCACATGGGTTCATTACTGGGATCGTTACGGCATCATTGATGAGAATGGAGATCCTACTATTTACCATGCTCCTATCTCAAAGGAAGACTGGACTACAGGTTTTGAGCTTCTTACAGAAGCAGGAGAAGGCGGAGTATTTGATACAATAGCTGACGCTGCAGCGTTCATCGGCTGCGATTCAAGTGATCTTGAAGCAACCATCGCAAAGTACAATACCGCGGTTGAAACAGGTGAAGATACAGAATTCTACAAGGATAAAGAGTCTCTCGTTTATACTGTATCAGAAGGTCCTTACTATGTAACAAAGGGTCATTCAGGAATCCTTGGCGCATTAGGCGGTGTTAACACAGATGAGAACCTCAATGTTCTTAATGAACAGAATAAGACAATCAAGAACCTCTATGCAACAGGTAACAACGTATCCGGCATCTCAATCGCTGCATACCAGAATGTTGAAGGTGTCGGTCTTGGCTTCTCTCTTACATCCGGAAGACTTGCCGGCGCTGCGGCTGCTGAAAATGCAGGTTACACAACAACAGAGGATACAACCGAGTTGACTGAAACAGGTAAAGAAACCATGAAAACCGCAACAGAGCGCGGTATGGACGGAAACCTGGAACATTAAGAATACCGTCATAGAATAAGCTAGAATACAAAGACTGTGAAGAATGATTTCTCATTTTTCACAGTCTTTCTTTGTTTACCTTCAATTAATTATTAAAAATGATAGTCATTTCTGAAGCTGCTTTGCTATGATTGCGCGATCTTTGCCCTTAATCTCAAGAGCATTCAATGCATCTTCAAGACTACACTTCATATTCTTCATCATAAGCTTGATGTTGTTTATTGTTGTCTGCTCGGCTCTTTCATCTGCAACCTTATCAGCTAACTTTGTAAATGATTCACACATAGCATCACGTCCTTCCTCTGTTTCTTTGAAATGCCTGACTCCATCAGCAAGAGGCTTAAAATAAATGTTATCAGCTTTCTTGCAGTTAAAGTCATGTGCCAGTTTACCAAAATCATCCTTGCCACGATATTTACCGTTCACGTAAATAATATGGGCACCATCATCGAATGCCTCCCCTGTTTCTCTAACAGTCTTGTCTACATGATATATAGGCCTATTTGCCTTAAACTTATCATGCTGGCAAATGAAGATAACATAAGTATCTCTGATGGATTTGAACTCCTGTTTTTTCTTTAAAAGCCTTGAATCAATCATGCTCTGATGATATCTTGCCCTCTTTATATGTGAGCCTTTTGTATTCCTCTGAACTTCAACATCAAACTGAACACCTTTATCATCAACTGCAACTATATCAAGCCTAATATTTCTGCCACCAGGATATGCACTTTTAAGCTCCACCTGTCCCTTTACACGTATAACTTTGATGTCATCCCTTTCAAGGACTATTTTCAAAAGCAATTCAGCAGCTTCAATGTTTCCATCGAAGACCTTGCTCATCAAATCATCGTCAAATAGAGTTAAATCATCTATCGCCTTTTCAAGTTCGGCATTTATCTGAGCGCTAAGCTCAGTTCTTGAGATTTCTGTGTCTTTTTCTTTCTTCCCCATACACACTCCTTCAGGCTAATAATATCACTCTACCACAAGCCTTACAATTAGCAAAAAGGCGATTTAATGCAATCTTTATAAGTGGTTTTTGAGGTCGCAAATTGCGACCTCAAAAACCAGATCACCTATCAGCCTGTTGGCTTTTCCTTGACGATATCCGTTCACACCAATTACGATGTTACCACCTGGTCATCTTCCGCCTTCCGCTTCTTTTCTATATCTATAGTTATCGCTCTCATCCTGCCACGTATCTCACATTCTTCAGAACGCTCTATGTGCTTTAAAAGTACTTCGCTAGGCAGTTCCGCTGCTATTTTCTGGGTAGCCTTATAGAGATTCGGGTATAGTACAATCTCATCAATGTACTTGTTTCGTCCGCTCTGTTCTGAACCAAAGAGGTCTCCGGACTTTCTTAGATACTTCAAATCTCTTTCAGCTATTTCAAAGCCATCGTCTGTTTCAAGTAGCGTTTTTATATTCTCGTTTTCAGTATCTTTAGACACCAGTACACAGAAAGACAGCTTATCTCCTCTTCCGACACGGCCCCGTAACTGATGCATCTGAGACAAACCGAAGCGCTCTGCATTCATTATGAGAATAAGGGTTGCGTTTGGAACATCAACACCTACTTCGATAACAGTTGTTGAAACAAGAATATCGACCTTTCCATCATGGAAATCATTAAGTATTGCATCGGTCTCCTCGTTAGAAGTAACACCGGTCATCTCCTCTACTCTGTAATCAGGAAACATTTCCCGAAGCTTTTTCGTTGCCTTTTCGGTAGAGAGCACTCCTTCTGTTGTGGAGCCCTTTTTACCGTCTACTATCATGGGACATACAACATACACCTGTTGATGAAGGTCCAGTATCTGTTGGATGTATTTCTTTAAGTGTATACCGCTGTCATAAAGCGTCTTTACACCTTTCCTGTTTCCGGGCTTTTCCTTCACGCTGAATATCTTAGTGGTGTCCCCATATATAGCTGTTGCAAGGGTTCTTGGAATAGGCGTTGCAGACATACCGATATAGTCAATGGATTTAACAGCTTCACGCTGTTCCACTCCAAAACGGTGCTCCTCATCTACAATGGAAAGCCCTAACCGTTTTAAACGAAGGCGGTCTGACATGATGGAATGTGTTCCTACTATCAGTTTACAGTTACCATTTGCTATCTCTCTAAGCATCTCGTCTGTTTCGGACCCCTTCTTATTAAGAGTGTCTGAAACGATAAGGGAAACGCTCATGCCTGTGCCTTCTATCAGACTGCAAAGCTTATCATAGTGCTGTTTTGCAAGTATCTTTGTAGGGGCAAGGAGAACAGCCTGAAAGCCGTTTTCCGCAGCAAGGAGCATTGCGAGGAACGAGATTATGGTCTTTCCACATCCAACATCACCCTGTACAAGCGCATTGACATAATTCCCCTGCATCATTTCATATTTTATTGATTCATAGGCACTTCTCTGTCCGTTTGTCAGTTCATATGGAAGTGATGCTATTATCTTTTCTGTAAGCTCGCACTTTGTGATCTTGATTCCTCCTGATGGAGTATCTCGCTTCTCCAGTTCCATCCTTCCCGCAAAATTTAGGATGTCATTGAAGAGAAGACGTTTCCTTCCTTCTACAGCTTCTTTCATTGTTGAAGGGAAAAGAGCCTTTCTCACCGCCTCATTTATCTCATCAAGATTTAATCTTGATAACAATTCTTCCGGAAGAGTATCTTCCTCACGATCCTTTAGTTTTTCTTCAAGGAACGCCCTCATTTTTTCTTCGGATATACCTTTGATTGAGCTTAGAACCGTTTTTACCACCATATTCTTCTCGACATCCATTGTGAATGTATCAGGTGATACTATTGAAAAGCCCTTGTCTCCGAATTGCGGATTATAAGAGAGCTCGCCGCCTATAAGCACATCACACTGAAGAGTCATCCAGTAAGAGTACAGTTTCTCCACTCTTTTTGTTGCGAAGAAGTTCATAACACCAACATGGTAACCGGTCTTTTTATCAATAACCGTGCATCTTAGCCATGCGGCTCCCTTACTGCTTGTGCCGGTCTTTACATCGATTATTCTTCCAATTATGGTCACATGGCAGCCGTTAAGCTCCTGTGAAACTCCGGTCTCCACGGTATTATCCATATAATGGAGAGGCAGAAGTCTATGGTAGTGGTATTTATTTGTGATATGGTTCTTTTCTAATGTATTTAACTGGGCTTTCGTTAATTCCCAGGGAAATGTCTTTTTGGCCATGAAGAAATTCCTCCTATAGTACTACTACAATTATGGTAGATAATTATTAGGAGATTTGGTTGCTGATAGAATTTTCAGAAATGATAATTAAATAGACCTTTACAGAGACTATTATTTTGCATCAAGTTCCCAGAGTTTTGCATAGAGAACCCTTAGCTGACCGGAGTTATCCCGTACTTCTGACGGAGTAAGATTGTTGTGAACAGAATGGAAATTAAGAAGTCGGTTGACCTGCTGAATACCTGTGATTATATCCTGTCTTTTTCCTGACTGGTCTAATGTAATAAATGTATTCTGTGATTTGTTTTTGAATCTTTTTGCTTGTTTTTTCTTATAGTCTTTCATCTTGTTTTTTTCCGTATCCAAGTTGATTTGCTTACTCTTTATTAAAACACAAACTATGTTCATGACGCAATATAGTGTCTTTGTAAAAAAGACCGGTCCAGGCTATGATGATCAGCCTGTCCGGTCATATTCATTATGCAGTTTTCTTTTTAAAGAACTGAACTATATTCGAGCATATTATAATACGCTCCTTCAGTTCTTTTTCCAACTCTTCGTAAATACCCCCGTCAAAATATTGCGGTCCCATGAGATCATAGATCATAGAAGCTCTTGGGGCATCCATGGAGCCGTAGTAGGCAAGAAGTTTCTGATATTCTTCAAGCATTTCTCTTGCCCGATCTTCTATCAAAGAGTAATAATCTCTCTTTGAGCGGGAGTATAGCTCATACATCGATAGATGTAGAGGTGAACCGTTAGATGGCGAAAGCATAAGTGCTCTTTGCTCCTCCGGTTTCAATGTAAGCTTCGGGTAATCCGGAGCTTTCCCGTCCAGAAGATAAAGCTGCACTCCACCCATTGCTTCGGCAATAATTTCGTACCCGCGTCCTTTAGGTACTTTGCAGAATTCACATACCATCTCTATGATATTGTGAGATCCACATCCGGCAAAACACATTATGCTTTTCGGATGTACCACGCAGTTAGACGGGTGATGGTCTTTCTTTCCCTGAACACGCTCGTGAAACGGACAATACGTCCAGTACGTGCTGTCCATTGCTTCGTATGACAGGGAACTTATGTCAAGATTTTCCACAGGTCTGCCGTTAGCAAAAAGCTTCATTCCGATATGGAATGCAACTATCCTTGCATCGGCATCCTGCATCAATCTTTTTATGTCAAGATGCATAATTCACTCCTCCTTCCTTATGTAATTTATTCACATTAATTATGGTCGGTGTTATTTGAAATAAGAGACATTATAAGAATTAATTGTTAACTTTGATGAAATTAGGGTAAAATCATTGCAATAAGGACAGAGCCAATTTATAATTCCACTTGTGTTTCACAAACTTTTGTATACATTTTAATTTTTTGAAATATACTGATAGAAAAAGAAAAGCGATCATAATTAATATAAAGAGTGGTACGTGCAATATACTTATTAATGCACTTTTGCATAGGTAATGGGGAGGTTCTATGGTATCTGTAACGGTAGATAACAAAAAAAGCGATGAGCAGGGTAAGTCTACATGCAGCGTTCAGGTGTCATCAAAGACAACACTTTTCGAGCTGTCATCAGAAATAGCACAGTCATGTGACGGATTACTTGAACAGTATTATAAGATCCTTATGGCACAGGAACAGAAGGGAAAAATCGAACCCGGTAAGAGCGACGAGCTTTTTGATGCTGTCTTTGACCATGTAGCAGAAACCCAGTCTAAAATGAGAGAGGCCATGAGAAGAAAGCGTTCAACAGTAGCTGTACAGGAAGTCAATCCTGTAAGAAAACTTGGATAATAAATTCTCAAAAAACAAAAATCATCCGTATCCGTATTAATGGATACAGATGATTTTTTTATGAAGCACTGGCGGTGTCCAAGTACGATTACAACCTAAATAAGCGAGAAAGCCCACGGTTTTAACCGTGGGATGAGAGCGTATTAAACCAAAGATGATATTTTCAGCCAAAATACTGAAGATATCGTCTTTTTTATTTGACTCATGTGTATATTATATGCTATATTATACACATGAAGAATGAGTATAAACATACAAGAACTACTGTATCATTGATAAACTATCATCTTGTGTTCTGCCCAAGATACCGTAGGAAGATTTTTAATATTCCCGGTGTCGAAGAGCGATTCAAAGAACTGACTTCAGTTGAATGCCAGACGCACAATATAGATATCCTTGCCATGGAATGTCATATAGACCACGTCCACATGTTTGTGAGTGTATATCCTCAACAAAGTATCCCTGATATTGTAAAACAAATCAAAGGCGCTACATCACATAAGCTGCGTGAAGAATTCTCGCAGCTAAAAAATATGCCGTCTTTATGGACACGTTCATATTTTGTCAGCACAGCAGGTAATGTCAGCTCTGAAACTATAGAATGGTATATCAATACACAAAAAACGAGGGATTAGATGCACGTACTTAGACTGAGTCTTGCGACAACCGAATATGATGAACAGGTACTTGCAGACCGCTATTTTATGATATCCCATATCCATAACGTCGTAGTCAAGCATGCAAAGAAACTGCTCAGACAGCTTGACTACAACAGGGAATATCAGGCCTCAAAGGATGAATATACGGCACTTCTCAAAGAAAAGAAGGCTGCTGAGAGCAGCCACTCCAGATTCCCAAAAGAGAAATCTAATCGGATGAAGGAGCTTTCTGGTGTCATGTACAGCATTCGGCAGGAAATCGGGTTTTGCAAGGCAGGTCTTGAGTCCTATATCAAGATCTGTGGCAGGAAGTACAAAAAGCATATCTCCTCACAGCAGGTGCAGAAGGAAGCTGACCGTGTATGGGACGGTGTGGAGAAGGTATTGTTCGGTAACGGAGAAGAGCTTCATTTCAAGAAATACCGGGACTTTGACACCATCTGTGGCAAGTCTGCTACTAACGGGATCAAGTTCGACAAGGAATCGTTTAGTATCGAGTGGAACGGACTACATATAAGGTGCAGGCTCCCTCGCAAACACAAGGATGTTGAAGCAGGAATGCCATACATCATGGAATCTATCGATCATAAGGTTTCCTACTGTGAGATAAAAAGACGAATGTTTCCCAATGGCTGGCACTACTATCTGAATGTATACCTTGAAGGGGATGCTCCGAGAAAACTAAAGACAGTTGGCGATGCAGATAATCGGACAGGACTTGACCTCGGAACATCGACAGCCGCTACAGTATCGGACAACATGGCGACATTGGAAGAGCTTGCTCCTAAATGTTATGAGTTCAACAGAAAGATACGTAACGTGTCAAGGCACATGGATCGGTCAAAACGTGCTTCTAACCCCAATAAATACAAGCCTGACGGTACCATCGACAGAACGAATAAGGATAAGTGGGTGCTCTCAAAGACCTATCTCAAATCTCGTGACAAGCTCAAATCATTGTACCGGCAAAAATCCGAATATATTAACCAGTCACACAGACAGTACATCAACAGACTGATAACTGACTCGATAAACTTCATCACGGAAAATATGAACTTTAGTGCCCTTCAAAAGCGATCGAAGAAGAAGGCTGAGCGTTCGGACAAGGTCTCTGTTGTGGCAAAGAAGGACGGTACTGAACAATCCATCCGTAAGTTCAAAAGAAAGAAACGTTATGGTTCATCTATGAACAACCGCTCACCATCAAGATTCCTTGTACTGCTGGAACAAAAGGTAAAGTTATATGGTGGTGCATTGTATAAGGTGGACACATGGAACTTCAGAGCGAGCCAGTACGACCACACAACGGACACAAACACCAAAATCAATATTAGCGACAGGTTTAAATCGATAGACGGACATGAGGTACAGAGGGACTTATATAGCGGGTTCCTGTTAAAGAACAGCAATGGAAATCTGAATCACCCTAACAGAGAGAAATGTATATATGAATTCGACAGCTTCATTAAGCTGCACGATGAGTTGATAAGTAATATGAAGGCTGATGGTAAGAGCATGAAGGCGTGCTTCGGTTTTTGAGCATAAAAATACTGCCCGGAATACCGGACAGTATTGTACAGCTACTAATATTTTTTTAATGGTCCAGACGTAGACCATCCTTTTGGAAAGTAGGTACACGCGTATCGAATTCTCGGGTAAACACTGAAATAACCGGTCATATCCTGCCCTATATGGTCAGGTGGAATCGGGTGAATCTAAGTGAGAATCCCACGGATTTATCCGTGGGAGTACGTCAAGATACTACTTATACAACTGTTCAAGTTCTATATGTTTTATCTCATCGGTCTCTTCTGCGGCAAATCCTGCCCTTGAAAAGAATACATATTTATAGCAATTAAGGTCAGTGCTCTTAATCTGGCTGATCTCTTCATCTATGACTTCTTTAGATGTCTTCCTTTTCCTGAATTTCACTTCATAAAAAACATACCCGATCTCATCCTGTGTAACGACATCAAATTCCCCGTTAGTGCGTGTCTTTGGATCATCATAATAATACTTTCCAATTTTCTCGATAACAGGTTCGATATTTCCAAGTCTGTTCTGTCTTATAAGATACTGTCTGCAGATTTCTTCAAACTTGTGTGGCACATACTTTTCCTCAAAATCCTTATCAATGTATTTGTCATAAAATACATCCGGATCCATGATCTTAAGCTGAGACAAATGCTTGAAAATATACCTGAAATAGAAAAGCGATAGGTTGTCACAAATATAATATCCCGCTTTTTTCTTGTTTTCTTCATCGTTGATAGGAGCTTTCTTTTCGACCACTTCCATCTTCATAAGTTTCTCAAGAACATCTACCAGCGTAGGTCCACTTGATACATGAGACTGAGAAAGAATATCGCTGTACTTTGAGAACCCTCTGGCAAGTGCTGCGAACACTTCATTTGCATTGACTATTTTTGAAATCTCTGCGTTTAGATACATAGAAACCTCATTTTCCAAACGTGCTCCCGGTGATGCGATTAGGTCTATGATGTTTTCCTTCACGGTTTTCTTATCATCAACAAGTCTATTGAAGTATGGAATCCCTCCGAATACTGAGTATATTCTGACCTTGTCTTCTAAAGACATGTTTGGGTAGAACAACGATGATTCATAATAATCCATCTGTTTAAGATCTATGACCAGATCTATTCTGCCGAACAAGGGATTAGAGTGCTCCAAAAGAGACTTCATTATGTCTACATAGGAACCGAGAATTATGAGCTTTAGCCTTGATGTTTCCCGATATTTATCCACAAGCGACTGAAGTATGCTATCAAGTCCTTTTATGTTTTCCCTGAGGTAAGGATACTCATCCAATACGAATACAATTTTTTCTTCCCTTGCAAGGTTAAAAACGTAGTCCATCAATTCATCAAATGATGTATATCCCAATTTGGGTAATCCTTGTTCTTCCGAGATCACCTCACAAATACTCTGCACATTACTTGCTTCTGTCACCTGCTTGCACTCGTAGTAAATACTTTTAATACCTGAGTATTTAATCGCCTGTTTTACAAGCTCGCTCTTTCCCACTCTTCGCCTTCCATATATGAGTGTCATCCTCATGTCATCAGAAGACATTTCTTTATGTAGTTTATCTAACTGCTGTGTTCTTCCATAGAAATTCATTTTACTCGGTTCCTTTCGACTCGGTTGCTTCCGAACTATAATAATTATATGAAAGGTAAGTTCTTTTGTAAAGTTTTATTCGGTATGTTCCGACTCGGTCGTAGCCGAATAATCAGTGCCAATATTTATTTTAAGATAATTCAAGCTTTAATAAGTACTCTATTTTTTCAAGCTTAACGCAATTTCAAAATCTTTTTCAAATTGCAGTTCTTTTTGTGAGTCAAGCTCCGGTATTTCTATCATTTTTTTATCCCATGATGAAAGATATATCGCATTTGATATCAACAGACTTTTCCGTCCTTCTCTTCCGGCAGCGATACTTTCACCTTTTCCGTTACATTCATCTGAAAAGCCTTGGAGGACCTTTTCATATTGATGATTCTCTTTTTCGAAGGAGAGTTCAGTCCATGTTCCGTTTATTTTTCTGAAATAATCCGTTGATTCCCTTCTGTAATCCGGTTCAGGCATTCCCATCTCAGTATAGGTCTCACCTATTTTTAACATATTCTTTTCACAGATTATGGTTGCTTCTTCAAGAGAGATCTCCATCCGGTTAGTCCCGGGTGCTTCGCCTGTAGATGTTATAAAAGTACCTGTAGCTCCATTTTCCCACTCGAAATAAGCTGTCACATCATCCTCAACTTCTATGTCGTGAAAATGTCCTTCTTTACAGAATCCCTGAACTCTCTTAGGCATTCCAAACAGCCACTGTATGAGATCAAGATTGTGCGGAGCCTGATTAAGCAGCACTCCTCCACCGTCTTTTGCCCATGTTGAATGCCAGGAACTTGAAGTATAATATTTTTCCGGTCTGTACCAGTCGGTAACTACCCAATTCACACGCTTCAATCGACCGTATTTTCCTTCCACAAGTATCTCTTTTAGCTTTTTATATATAGGATAAGTTCTCTGATTGAAGATGATAGAAAAAACTTTGCCCGAACTTTTTGCAGCTTCATCCATATTTCTGGCCTGTCTGCTGTATACTCCGGCCGGCTTATCAGAAAGAACATTTAAACCGAGTTCAAATGCTTTTACCGCGATCTCCTCATGCGAAATGTGAGGTGTTGCTATCACTACCGCATCTATTTTTAACTCGCCGTTTTCTACTGCTTCAAAAAGCTTAACGGCTGAATCAAATACCGGAACACCTGATGCGATAGCTTCATTTAACGGTATATCATAAGGCGACCGCACCCTTGTTAAAGCGGCAAGTTCCAGACCATTGATTTTCTTATCCCAAAGCAGCTTCGCATATTTGCTGCCCATGTTTCCCACTCCGATCACGGCGGTCTTAAGCATTAGACATTCCCCCCAATTCAAGAATATATTATGAAATTCTTTAAGTCGTTTGTTCACAAACAATGATTGTTATTAACTAAAGGCATCTATATCCATATTAATGGATACAAATGCTTTTTCACAGTTCTTGTTCCAAATCTTCTTCAGGTCCATCATGACTCTCTGATTTTTCCGAAAGATCATACACTCTGTTCCTGAACTCCGGATTTTCAGACCAAGTATCATCGTCCTGTTCATCCGCAAACCACGAATCAATGTCATCAGAATTGTCTACTATGTCTTCGATTTCTGCATCCTCTTTCAAACCGGTGTTCAAGTATTCTGGAGATGTATCATCTGCTGTAGCTTCTTCCTGAAATCTTCTTGCATATTCAGCAGTGTCTATTCCATAGATTTGGTCCCTTAATAGAGTGGACTGTTCTTCTGCTCTTTCGTCAATATCTCTTCCGTATGAATAGCTTCCGTCATGATTAGTGTCGGACATATATCCAAGGCTGTCACCATTGTAATCCACTCCGTCGTCATAGCCCATCTCCTCTTCCGCACCCAGTATTTGTCCATCACCGACATATTTGTTCTCCGGATCATACAAATGGCTCTGTTTCTTTAAATCGTATTCTTCTGCTTGTGTGAGATTCATCATAAAACTCCTTTCATCTTTCTTTATAACTAAATTATGGAAGGGGAAAACTGTAATAAAGGCACAAGAAAATGCCCTTTGAAAAGCAAGGGCATCTTCAAACTCCCCAACCCCTCAATCTTTGAGGGGCTCTATTTATTTCGCTCCACTTTTGTTTCATAATAATCTTATGAGCACAAAGTGGATTTCTTTTGGAAATGAAACAATTTATCTTAACTCTCATCGCAATGTCATCCAGCAAATGTGTCTGGATCATTATGAAGAGATCATTTATTCACTCCATCCTAGACCTGTCGTTTTAGACAATATCGACCGACTCCTTAAGTGTGGAGATCCCGATTATGGCGGCGCACTCTATATCTGCCCTGGTTGTGGTGAGATCAAATATGTACCCTATCGTTGCCACTCAAAACTATGCAGTACCTGTGGCGCTATGTATTCTCTCAAACGTGCAGAAGCTATGCAATCAATCATGATCGATGTCACCCATCGTCATATAGTGTTCACTATAGACGAGGAACTGCGCCCTTTTTTTCTAAAAGACCGTTCTCTTTTGAATCTTCTCTTTGATTCCGTAGAAGAAGTTTTAACATTCTGTTTCCAAAAATATGCCCGTAAAACTCAAAAAGAAATTTTACGTCCTGGATTTGTCATGACTCTTCATACCTTTGGGCGTCCTCTTGAGTGGAATCCTCATATTCATGTACTATGCTCAGAAGGCGCTTTCAATCAATTAGGCGTCTGGCGTCCTATAAATTTTTTCTCCTACGAACTTCTCCGAAGATCTTTTCAAAAAGTTCTTCTTGATAAACTTCGCCTGGCTTTAGGTCCTTCTTTTCAAAAGCAAAAGGTTTCAAGCTATAAAAACCACAAGGAAGGCTTCTATGTTTATGCCCAACCATTCAAAGATGAAAATGGCAAAGAGCGTAAACAGGGTGATATGTCTAAAAAGGAGCTTGTAAAATATGTTAGTCGTTATCTTGGAAGACCGGTTATTGCCACTTCCAGGATAGATTCTTACGATGGCGAAACTGTTGTATGGCATTATAACAAACATGAAGATGATAAGCTTGTCACAGTAAAACAGCCTGTATTAGAATTCTTAAAACTCGTTTTTATGCATCTTCCAGAAAAGAATTTCAAAATGATACGATACGGCGGTTTTTACGCCAGTAAATGTAAAGCCAGAATCCATGCCAAAAAATTTAAATCCAAACGTCACCTTCCTTCAATATCTTTTGCAAGTTGGAGAGAAGCTATTCTTAAATCTTTTGGCTATGATCCACTTGTTTGCACCAAATGTGGATCAACCATGTCTTTCGCAGCTCTTTACTTTCGTTACAAAAAAATACCGTTGGAAGAACTCTATAGAAAGGCGATCATTAAACTACGATCTAAAGAAGATAGCTTAGCAACAACAAAATCTTCCCTGCTCGCAAAAATGAAAGCAAATCCAAAACCCAAATCTTACCAACGGTACTCAAAAATGACTTCATCACCTCGCAAATGAGAAGTCATAAATAATTGTAACCATTTAAGGCCTTGAGATAAAGCCTTTATTGAATTTACCCATTTTTTAGGAGCGAACATATGTTACACCAAATATCCAGTGAATGCACTTTCCTATGAAGAAGTAAAAAAGCATGTAACATAATCATCAACCTGATTATTTTACATGCTTTTCCCTTTTTACTTTTTTTGATATTTATATTATTACTACATTCTTTAAATCAATACATTATTCTTTTAAGCAGTACACTATTCTTTTAAGCCCTGATCTCTTTCCTCATAAAGCTTATATAGGCAAGGGCAAATCCCACAACCACTTCTGTTATCATAACCACAAGATGTGGCCATATCTGAAGGAGTGACTGTCCTAGAGTCAGATAGGATGCTATAGCTCCGTTTTTATACTCTGCAAGTGACATGATATCCAATGATCTCACATTTGGGTTCATAAGTACCGATGCTGCCTCACTGTACAGGTAATATGGTGATACTCGGTTAAGGTTTGTCTGAAAACGGTAACCTGATATCACAGCTGATGTAGTTGTAGCGTTACTGTACAGTAGATTTGTGAGTCCACTGGCTATCAAACTCAGAAACATAGTGAGGAACAGCCATAAGGCTATTGATGACAGCGCTGATGTTGCTCCATGCTTTGATATGGTGGAAAACAGCACTGATATGGCCAGCCATACAGACATATACACCGCACTCAGTAGTAAAAAGATGATAAGTCTTGCCCACTCCTCTGCCTGAGGGATAAGTCCTGTAAGTACTATGCCCATACCCGATAAAGCAATACCGAGGGAAAGTGTTGTCATAAGTATAACTGTTGCACCTGCAAGGAACTTGGCGTTAATGATTGTATCTCTGTATATCGGCTGTGCCGCAAGCCTGTTGAGTGTCCCTTGAGCCTGCTCATTGTTGATAGCATCAAAACCCAGCATGATACCAAATATTGGTCCTAAAAAGCCTATGAAACTCTGGAAACTATATATACTGCTGCCAGCTGTGGTAAAAAGCTTTAGAAACTGAAACTCTGAAACTGCTACTCCCTGTGCATTGGCACTTTGTGCTGCTGTCCTAAGAGTTGATATAGCACCAGAGAGGCTTGCGACTGATACGATGAGTAAAAGCACAAAAAGCGCCCAGAATCTCTTACTGCTTAAATGGTCTGCCAGTTCCTTCCTATAGAGAACTATCATACCCCGTCGATTGGTCTTTAGATTGTCCGCTCTACTTTCCCTGGTCTCTCCTGGCAGTAAGTCATCCTCCATAAACCAGTCCCACAATTTTTTAAGGCTTGATTTAAATGCAAGTTTATCATTTTTTGTCTTTTGTACTGTACCAGAAACAGCATCAACTGCATTACGATCATTTACTTTTATGTCTTCTCTCATGCTGTCTCCCTCTCAAAGTACTTTCTATATATTTCTTCCAGGTCTCCGCCGCTTTCATGGAGCTCACTTAGGATAAAACCTGCCTCTGCCAGTTTAGGGAGTAAATCTTGACGTATGTCGCGGCTTGATTCTATGTGAATTGTGCCGTCTGCTTTTACCCCCATTAATCTGATACCTGAAATTTCTCTGATTAATGCCTTCTCTCGCTCTATATCAGAGTCAGTGTCATGTGTATCTATATCTGTAGCATCATGTGTCTTTGGCTGATTAATATTTGGAGTGTGGGAGAGATTGTTATCCCTTGCAACTCCTATTTCTATATTTTTAGAATATACTTCCTTATTTGCCTGTACTTTATTTTTATCAAAAGAATTTATGTTATCAAGTTTTAAATCTATGATAAAAAGTCCTTCATTTTGGAGCTGCTGACCTAATTCCGAAATGCCGCCACAAGCAATCATTTTGCCCTCCACAAAAATACCCACTCTATCGGATATCTCTTGTATCTGGTAAAGTTCGTGACTTGATATAAGTATGGTCCTTCCGTCTTTTACAGACAGTTCACGGATAAGTTTTGTAAGTTCTCGCATACCTGAAGGGTCGATACCAAGTGTAGGTTCATCCATAATGATGATCTCCGGATCCTTCATGAGAACATCGGCAATACCGAGTCTTTGTCTCATACCTCTTGAGTAGGTACCAGTCTTTCTATCGGCAGCATAAGTCATATTTACCCTTTCAAGGAGTTTTGCAGCCCTTTCCTTTGCCTCTTTACGTGATGATCCATTCATCATTCCAGAAAAGATAAGGTTTTCCCGGCCTGTCATATCTGGATAGAATCCTACATTATCAGGTAGATAGCCTACTATCTTTTTTACAGCAAGACTATCTCTAGTACAGTCAAGGCCATCTATCTCTGCAGTACCAGATGTTGGGTCTGTAAGTCCAAGGAGCATGAGCGTCGTTGTGGTCTTGCCTGCACCGTTTGGTCCTAGGAGTCCAAATACCTCTCCTTTACGTATCTCAAGATTAAGGTGGTCAACTGCTGTTACATCACCATACTCTTTTACGAGATCTCTGGTTCTTATAATAACGTCACTAAACATCAGTGCCTCCCGTACTTATGGAATATCTCTCCAAGTACGCATACCACAGCTACGATAAGGAGGATTCCTACAGCGCCCCACATGGTAGGTGTTTTTACTGTTACTCTAAAGGACTGATCCATAGAGGTCTCATCATTTCCTGCGCTTACTGTCATGGCATAATCGCCGCTCATGGCATCCTTTGATGGGGTAACATACATGATTACTTCCTTTGTCTGTCCTGCAGGAAGTGTATCAATAGTGCTTTCATTAAACTCCACTGTCCATCCACTCGGAGCTGTTGTAGTGAGGTTCACGTTATTTAGGTCTATATTTCCTGTGTTTACTATATTGAGTGGAACTGTTTGTTTTTTGTTGACATTGGCATCAAAGCTTAACTGCCCCTCAGTTGTAGAGAGATTTATAGCATAGGTACCTGTTATTGTAACTTTAAGAGTAGTACTCAAGCTCTGGTCTGCGCTATTGGCAGTAATAGGGATCTCATAATCACCTGCTGTTACTTTATCTGGTGGTGTAACTGTAATAGTAAGTCCCTGACTGCCATGAGCATCAACATCCAGGCTTGATACCTGTGTCTGAGCACTGGATGGCTTGAAGCCTACTGTCCAGCCTGTTGGAGCCTCTGCTGCAAGGCTGTAGCTCTGTGCACTGGATGAATTGTTTTTAAGAGTTGAATTAAAGGTAAAAGTTGTTCCTGTAGCTCCCTGCTGCTCTGGATATGTTGTTGTAAGCTCTGAGGAACCTGAGGACTCATCTGAAACATTAATAGTAAGAGTAAGATTGCTTGATGCAGGGCTTGCTGGTCCTAAGTCACTCTGAGTTGCCTTTGCATTAAGACTCACTGTATATGTGCCCTTTTTGGCATCATCCGGTACTGTGAGACTGTATGTTACAAGATCTGCGTTGGGGTCATCCTTTGTACCTTTAGTACTTGAGTTGGTCTTTACATAAACATTGGATATTGCCTTATCGTTGCCACTGAAATATCCGCTCCAGCTCTCATCGAGTCCACTGGCACTTAAAGCAGTGTTAAGTCCTTGTGATGTTTCATTAACAAAATCAAGATTAAAGTTTATGGTCTCACCTGGTTTTGCTGTAATACCTGGATAATCTGTAGACATCTCAAATCCCTGAGATGCATAGGCTGTTGATACCATGAGTGATGTACCGAGTGCTGCCGCAGCTATGATCCTGGTGAAATAAGCCTTCAATGACTTTTGTTTTAATGCATTACACTCTTGCGTATCTGTAGCTGGGGCTATACATATTCCCTTGATGTTATTACTATTTTTTGTGGTTCTCATAATGAATCCCCCGTATTAAATTTTATTGATCGGATATAATTTTTAATTCCGCTCAACTAAACTCTGTTTTAGTCACAGTTTGTGAAGTAATTGTGTTCATAATGGGGAGATTTGGTGAACAAATTAAGATGTGACATTACACGCCACCAAGAAAATGCCCTTTGAAAAGCAAGGGCATCTTCAAACTCCCCAACCCCTCAAATCTTTGAGGGGCTGTATTTATTCCCCTCCACTTTTGTTTCATAATAGAAGTATGAGTACTAAGTGGATCCCTTTTGGAAAAGAAACAATTTATCTCAATTCTCATCGTAATATCATTCAGCAAATGTGTCTGGAGCATTACGAGGAGATCATTTATGGACTCCATCCCAGGCCAGTCGTTTTAGACAATATAGATCGACTTCTTAAATGTGGTGATCCTGATTATGGCGGTGCACTCTATATCTGTCCTTGCTGTGGCGAGATCAAATATGTACCTTACCGCTGTCACTCCAAACTATGTAGCACCTGTGGCGCTATGTATTCTCTTAAACGCGCCCAAGCAATGCAATCCATCATGATTGATGTCACCCATCGACATATAGTTTTTACTATAGATGAAGAACTGCGTCCTTATTTTCTAAAAGATCGCTCTCTCTTGAATCTTCTCTTTGATTCTGTTGAAGAAGTTTTATCCCGTTGTTTTCAAAAGTTTGCCCGCAAAACTCAAAAAGAAATTTTACATCCAGGATTTGTCATGACCCTTCACACCTTTGGTCGTCCTCTTGAATGGAATCCACATATTCATTATGGAAAGTGAACCCTTATGTAAAGCGACTGCGTCAAGCATTGTGTTCTTGCTATAGCCGGTTTTATTTCCTTTACATAATTAACGGCCGAGACTATTCAGCCAATCCAGGAGGTCTTTGTCATCCGTCCAATCTTTTTGGGACTTCTTTGGAATTATATCTGTCCCTTGGAGCTTCTCAAGTGCACGTCTTTTCATTTCTGCGCTCGTTTTGGAGTATATTTGAGTCACTTTTAAGTCTGTATGTCCAAGAAAATCCCGTATATATACTGGATTGATATCGGCTTCTGTCATATGCATGGCCTTGCTGTGGCGCAGAAGATGCGGCGTGGCATTGGTTAGTCCTATAGGTTCGGTATATTTTTTCAGAATATATGTGATTCCTTGCCTTGTAAGCTTGTCCCCGCGGCGGTTGTAAAAAAGCGGGGCATCCTGTCTTGATGTCTGATCAAGATGGTTTTCCCTTATATAGGCCGCTATTATTTCTTTGGTTTCTGCAGTAAGTGGCACTGTGCGGGTTTTTCGTCCCTTTCCGGTCAATGTAACTTGTACGGGGGACGCTAGCCTGATATCACATACTTTTATGTCGGCAAGTTCCTGGACCCTGCACCCGCTGTCATATAGAAGGCACAGCAATGCCTGGTCACGTCTCCCACGAGCGGTATGCGTGTCTGGGGCGGCAAGCAGATCCTTGACTTGACCCATTTCAAAATGCCTTATGGGTTTTTGACTTTTCTTTTTTTCCGGGATTGCCAGAACCTGCTGTGAAAGAAACATATACTCTGGGTTTTGTGCGCCCGTGTAACGAAAAAACGAATGGATGGCGATCAGCCTCTGGTTCCTGGTCGACACGCTGTTTCCCTGCTCAGTTTCAAGATAGTCGAGGAATTCCTTTATCCTGCCTGCGGAAAAATCATCTACGCAAAGCTTCTCTGTCCTGATGGAATACCTGTCATTCATAAATTTAATGAGCATGACAAATGCGTCCCTGTATGACATGATTGTGTTCCCGCTGAGGTTCCTTTCCCCTGCAAGATGTTTCGTGAGGAAAGCTGTTATATACTGTGCAAAATCATTCTTCTTCATAGGGCATCCTCACCTCCTCTAGTGGCGATATCAATGGAAAAATGTCTTTTGTGGCTTCTTCTATCTTTTCTACCAGGTCGGGAAACGCCTCCGCAGTAAGATGCAGGTACCTGCCGGTTGCGGAGAGGGACTGGTGTCCCATGTAGGCGCTCAGCAGCTGGAGCGCAGCGCCGTGTGGTATGCCACTCCTTACCATTTTTTCAAGGCTGTGGACACAGAATGTGTGTCTTAAACAGTGCAGGTGCGGACCTCCTCCTTTGTAACCATGTGTGGGGATGCCAATATCTGCCACCATCCTGCTGAAAAAGACCTGTACATTGTTGCGGTAATAGCGGCCGGTGCCCCGGTTGCTCATAAAAAACAGGTCGCCTCCACGGAAGGTCGGGTGTATCTTCCCTTGATACCATCTGCAGTATTCCGTAACGGAATCGCTGATTGGGAGAATCCGATCCTTTCGGTTTTTTGGATTTACAATATGCAGCGTCTGTTCCTTAAGGTCAACATCGTCCATGGTCAGCGCAAGCGCCTCGGAAATCCGTATCCCGGTTCCGTACAGCACCCTGAAAAGTACCGGATAGAAGACATGTGAATTACGGCAGTTGGGATGGATGCTGTCTGCCCGAGAAAAAAGCCTGTCTATTTCCTCATGCGAAAAAATATATGGCTTGAATTCAGCCTGCATTTTCCTCATGGCGGCATAGCCTGGACGGAAAGCCGCCGTGTCATGGCGGAGCAGGTAGTCCCCGAAATTCTGGAGGAAGCTGATCCTCCGTTTTTGTGTTGTTGCCTGCCAGTTTGGCTGGTATGCAATGAATGCATTGACCAGTTCAGAGCTGAGCCCTTCCGTACAGTCGAACCCAAGGCTTAGCAGGTCAAATGCAAACGAAAGCCGTTCCTCTTCCTTATATCGGCATCCTAGCGACCGCTTTTCCTCAATAAAAGCCTGCAAATGGGCCGCAAACGGGCCATGGTATGATTTAGCCCCTGACATAATCCTTCACCTCCAGGTCCAGCATGCACTTTTTTAGGTTCTGGGCATCTATCTTAATATAATACCTTCCGGCAATATCCGGATCGCTGTGTCCCAATATCTCGGATATGGTTGACATTTCGACCTCACTCTGCAGGAGGCTGGTCGCAAGGGAGCGACGGAACGTGTGCCAGCCATAGTTCTTACTATCGGATGCTATCCCTGCCTTGGCAAGCACGGCAGACAGGATATGGTTCATTGTACTGTTCACAGGAAATGCGTCATAGGGCTGCCGGTGCCTGACAAATACGTTTGGGCTTTCGGTAATAGGACGGCCGCCCTTTATGTAGTCAATAAGGGCCCATCCGGCATCGTCCGTGAGGGGCAGCACGAGAGGCTTCCCTGTTTTATGCTGGACGATTGATATTTTCTTTTGTTCCCAGTCGATGTTGGATAGCTTAAGGCTGCGAATGTCACCTATGCGTAGCCCCAGTTCCGAGGCGAGGATAATCATGGCGTAGGCTCGTTTCCCAGATGGGCTCACTCTTTCTGCACTTGATTTGATTTTTTCGATTTCCTCATGAGTCCAAAAAGTCGGAATCTTCATTCTCCCGTTAATACATGCGTGTGGCAGTTTTTCTGCCAGATGGATCTGGATGTGACGGTTCAGGTACAGGAACCTGTAATACCTTCGCAATATGCAAAGCTTGGAGGCTATTCCCTTTGGACTGAGGTAGTAATAGCTCTTTATGAACGCATCGTTATGTTCAGTCGTGATGTCATGTGGCCTGTGAATTCCCCTGTCATCCAGAAATATGATTAAGTCTTTGATGACACTTTTGGAACGGTTGATATATGCGTATGAAAGCCCGTCTTCTACAAGCTCTCCCAAGTAACTCTCCGTACATGCCCGGAAGCCATCAGGCCAAATGACCTCGCCCTTAAAATCATTCCTGATATGGACAATGCCGAAGTTATAGTACTCAGTAAGGATACGGATGCATCTATAGTAATATGCTTCCGTCCGTGAATGCTCATCAGTGATAGATATACCGCCATCTGCCTTGAATTTTTGGATAAGGAAATCCGTCCCCAGCGGCTGGGAATAAACTTCCTCGCCACCGAAAGCAGAAAACTCTTTTAATACTTTGCGATACCTTTTGAGTGTATCTGGGTTTAACTGTTGTCGGACCAGTTCCTGCTCTAATTCCGTGCACAACTCAAAAACAAGTATTTTTTTCTGCATTTTTGCTGCCTCCTCTAATAAAGAAGATACAAAAATAAAAATAGAAATACGAGTCTGTTTATTAAACTTTTTAGTCCTTAGACTGAAAAGTTAACGTATTGTGGCCTGGATGACAGTATGTATTATGAAAAGAAAATGAAACCCAGAACTTATTACATCAATGTTTTCCTGAGGAACTGGTCATTTTTACTTGCTTTCCATAATGGATACTATGACAAGCTTGTCATAGTATCCATGTACTTTGCTCAGAGGGTGCATTCAATCAATTAGGCGTTTGGCGCCCTATGAATTTTTTCTCATACGAATTTCTCCGAAGATCTTTTCAAAAAGTTCTTCTTGATAAACTTCGCCTGGCTTTAGGTCCTTCTTTTCAGAGACAAAAAGTTTCAAGCTATAAAAATCACAAAGAAGGTTTCTATGTTTATGCCCAACCTTTTAAAGACGAAAATGGCAAAGAACATAAACAGGGTGATATGTCTAAAAAAGAACTAGTAAAATATGTCAGCCGTTATCTTGGCAGACCGGTCATTGCCACTTCCAGGATTGATTCTTACGATGGCGAAACTGTTGTATGGCATTATAACAAACATGAAGATGATGAACTTGTCACTGTAAAACAGCCTGTATTGGACTTTTTAAAACTCGTTTTCATGCACCTTCCGGAAAAGAATTTCAAAATGATACGATATGGTGGTTTCTATGCCAGCAAATGTAAAGCCAGAATACATGCTAAAAAATACAAGTCCAAGCGTCACACTCCTTCAATCTCTTTCGCAAGTTGGAGAGAAGCCATCCTTAAATCGTTTGGTTATGATCCTCTTGTTTGCGCCAAATGTGGAGCAACAATGACATTTGCAGCTTTATACTTTCATTACAAAAAAATACCGTTGGAAGAACTCTATAGAAAGGCCATCATTAAGCTGCGATCTAAAGAAGACAGCTTGGCTACGACAAAATCATCACTACTCGTAAAAATGAAAGCAAATCTAAAAAACAACTCTTACCAACGGTACTCAAAAATGACTTCCTCACCTCGCAAATGAGAAGTCACTCATAATTGTAATCATTTAACGTCATTAAATAAAGCCCTTATTAAATTCACCTATTTTTTAATACGAACATATGTTATGCCGAATATTTAGTTAATGCACTTTCCTATAAAGCAAAAAATGCGAGATCAAAGATCCCGCATCTAGATTTTATTTAATATCAAAGCCGAATTCCCTAGCCTTGTTTATGATTTCCTCTACCGTTCTTGGTCCAAGGTTCCTTGTGTATAGAAGTTTTTCTCTGGTCATGTCACCAAGATCCTTAATTGTTTGAAGCCCCGACCTTTTTAAACAATTATAAGCTCTTACAGAAAGTCCAAGATACGAGATCGGCTTTTCATATATGCTTGTACCGGTGGCTTCTGTGTCATTTGACATTGTTGGTTTTTCTTCGATTTGTTCTCTTATCGTTTGTATATCCGATTTAAGTTGAGAAAGCGAATCGACGAATTCATCCTTGTGTTTAAGGTATGAATTAACTGATTCTTTACCATTACAGATCACATCTATCCGTTCCGGCCTTGAGAGATTCCGAAGTATTCTGTGTTCAATTTCCTGGGTGCGCTGGTGGCATACACCTATGATTTCAGACATCTCTTCGTAGGTTTTTCCCTCTTTGTATCTGAGAATAAGTATTTGCTTATCCCTTTCCTTAAGAGAATCCATCACATACAGTAGGTTTTCTTCTATGGACTCTGCTTCTTTTACGGTACATACTATGCCGATTTCGAGAAGAAGGTTTATAGGCCACCCCTCGTCAGACGGTCTTCCAAGTCCTTTTCTAAGGATGTTAGCTGCATCGTGCAAAGCTTCCACACCCCCGTCTATCTCGTTAAGGTCACAGGTTCTTTGTGCATGATTATTTCGGTCACACCGATTCGCAATCTCTATAAGTTTTTCTGCAAGTTCTATTCTATCAGTCATAATTCCTCCCGTTGCTTGTATCCTAACTCATTCTATACTTTCTTGCAGTAAGATTATAGTTCATCATTACTATAATCGTATTCTTCCTCTTCATCTTCCATTGCCGGATCTTCGTTAAAGCTGAAGTCGATTGATATGTCTTCGGTTTCTCTTACGAACTCATCAAATTCTCTTGTATCCACCTTTTCAATCACATCACTATGCTCGCTTGCGCAGTTGTCTACTGTTGTGCAGATATCATAGGAAATAACATTCTTTATATCGTCTGCTTCCTGTGATAAAAGCTGTACTGCAGGCTCACATGCAAACCAAGTCTCAAGGTGTGCTCTTACATCATCTGTAAGTCCGTATTCAGAAAAATACTGTTCATACAGTACTTTTCCGGTCTCAATGGCCTCTGATGATAACTTATCCCTTAATTCATGGATTTCCTTTTCGGTTACCTTTTCAACGGAATTTCCCTTATCTTCAGTTTCTACCGTTTCCTTTACGGTTGGTGCCCCCATGGCATTACTGATTGCAGCATCTTTGTCAAGATATACGGAAAGGTTAGCAAACTTGCCCTCTCTGACGCTCTGCTCCATTATGTCTCTTATAGCATTTCTGTCTTCTGTCAATCGTGCCATTGATGTAAATTCAACAAGCTGTTTTGTCATGGGAAGAAGCTGTTCCTTATAGGCTATCATCTTAACTCGTGCATCAACTTCTTCTCTTTCGTGCTCTTTCCGTACCTCCAAGAGCTTTTCTTCAAGATCTTTCTGCTCGACTCTTTCAAACTGACCATAAGCTTTAAGACCTGCATATACATCAAGCTGAAAGGCATTACTCATGTTTGAATTTCTTGGTATGTCTCTCTCCTGTATGTCCATTTCTGGTGTACGGACATAGAATTTAACACTTTCTGCATCTGCTACAAGGAATCTATTAGGGTGCATAGTATCTACAACTATGGTCTTTTCCATGTTGTTAGCGATATGAGCCATAACACTCTTACAGCTGTCATTGAATTCCTTTTCAAGACTGGTTATGCATCTTCCGGTCTGTCCGGAAAGGAAAATGTGGGATTCGTTGTAGACTTTGTTTTCTTCATTTACTACAACAGGGTCATTCGGAAAAGCAAGTGTGACGGAACCGTCTCTGTTCTTTATTACTGTATGCATAAATCCGATGCCTCTAGACGACATCTGCTCATACTCAAGCTCTGATATGTTCTTGTGTAATGCAACCTCGCTTCCCATCTTATCACAGAATTCTGCCAGCTTATCAGGTTCAATCTCATTGAAATTACTGGTTCTTGCAAGATTTATGTCATTTACTATCTGTCTTGTCTTTTCTGTATCTTCTTTGTCCGGATAATATACGTAAACCGCATTGAATTTGCCTTCCGTGTTTTTGTCAGGGATCATATACTGAACAATACTGCACTGTACATGATTCTTCGCAAATTCCTCTTCTATTTTTGTGTGAAGTTTATCTCCTGCAAGAACGTAATGGGTTGGAGCATTTGGATCAAGGCTCTTTTTTGTGGGATCAAGGGATGGTTCCTTCTCGTTTTCTTTACCTTTAGGATTTCCTTCATCCCTCCAAGGATAAGTTATTCGAGCATAATTTACTTTTACAAGTGTATCTTTACCTGCGCGTCGTGTCATAGGGTCAAATACACTTTCTATCCCCTTGGCAGTAAACAACGCAGCTTCTCCTAATGCGATATCGTCCCATTTAACTGTTAATGGCGGTAATGATGCGTTAGCCATGATTTCCTCCTCTGTTTTACAATGTGGTTTTTTCTATATAATAATTATGTTTATGGATATACGTTTTAACTTGTGTTTTCTCTATATTCTTGTTTTCTTCTGAAAAATTTTCTAAAATTTCTATCAGCAATTGTATTTCATAGGGATTTATATCCCATAATTAGATTAGAAATACTTTTAAATTGAGGTGTGCTATGAAACTCAGAGATTTTGAATACAATCCCTTAGGCATTATTAATAAATATCCTTTTTATCCGGAGCTTATGGGTAAACATATAAAGACAAAACCGAATGAAAAAGGCGAAAAACTGATAACGGACTATATCGAGGAAAGAACGCCAAGGATTTTTGATGGTTATGACCAGATAAAAGTACGTCCTGCAAAGGGCAGCCTTCGTTCTATCAAAAAACGTCATGACTTTGTTGACAGAAAGGCATTGTTAGGTACGGTTACCGTCATAGACCGTAAAGGCTTTGAACAAGCTAATCTTCATCATGAGGAACGTCTTATTCGTGCGATGTTTAGGCATCTGACACTAAACGTGTTTCATATCCCAATCGAAAAGGAAAACATCCATTATCTCGACAAACTGCCTTTCAATGTAGTAAAGGATTATGTCGCAAGATATTTTCCTTCTAATCCACTTTGGCTTGTGAGCACTGTTTCGGCTTCAAATGACTTTAAGCATCACGATATAGAACGAACTCCTGAGTTATCCGTTGCCACCAGTATCTTTTCATCAATAAGAAGGCAGTACAATCTGATAGACACCGTAACAAATAAACCTGTAAGGCTAAAGCCCGGTGTTTGCACAGCGCCTCACAGAGACGATGAACCCGATGAGCTTTATCAGGTGTATTGTTTTGAAGGGAAAGGATATCAGACAGACGATGACAAGAAGAATGCCTTTAAGCCTATCCCTATCCTTAAAAGCGGATACCGCTCCACAAAGGAGGACTTTGACAAATCTTTGAGAACCGATGACATGACATCCTTCCTTGATCCTAATAGAAATGAAATCCGTATAGGATTCCAGAGTATGATGTGATTGTTTGCGGCTCTTTACCGAGCCGCACTTTTTTATTCACGGGGCTCTATTTTTTCTGCTACTCTTCTTCCGTTTTCTGTACAGGGAACAAATTCCACTTCCTTACCTGCAATCAACTTTCTAAATCCTTCAGCTAATATATTTTTTTGGTGTGCAAAATAATCATTGCCGTCTTCACCAGTGACAAAACCGTATCCTTTATTTGGGTCGTACCATGCTGTATAGCCTGTCATATAATGTATCTCTCCTTTAAATTATTATGTTATCAAGACTCTCCATCAGTGATTCTGTTCCTGATGTGGACGTGAAAGTCTGGATGTTATGCTTATCTGTATACCCCTTCATCTCAAAATTATTCTTTGGCTTGCTTTTAAGGGCATTCTTTTCAGTCTTTGTACCATCTGACCGGTGTTGAGTGACCGTAGCACCGTGAACAAGAAAATTAGCTTCATCTATTTGGGGAACAACCGTCCTGTTTTCAACGTGTTTCTGCAACAACGCCTGTGACTGTTCATCTGTCGGGATATCCCTATTCTGCACAGGGCTCATCTGTATGGCTCTTTCGTTAGGAGCTTTCTTCTTCGATGATCTCTGCTGTACGAGTGCTGCTATCCTTTTTCTTTTTCTTTCAAGAACCTTTATGTCCTCTGTTCTTATGTTGCAGTATTCGAATACATAAGGGCCCAGTTCGCAGCTCTTCTGGAACCTCTCATCTCTAGGGGTGTCATACTTCTTATCGTAGAAAGCATATTGCCCCTGTATTAAGACAAGACACTCATCAGGAGCAAGACGTCTAATCTCATCAACTGTCATAAGCATACGTTTTGTGTACTTGAATGATGTTGATGAGGAATTCCTTGATCCATGTGAATAAGAATGGTCTCTTACTCTTATAGTGGTCTCACCTATTCTTTTTGAAAGGTTTTCCATCGTGGAAAGCTCGTTTCCACCAAGGTAAATGTATGTTGAACATGCACCGATGATGGTCTCATAGTCATCCTTATAGAGCATCTTTATCTGAGACTCGGCCTGTACAAAGATAAGGGCTTCAATATTGTATTTTCTACAGGTTGTGAGCTTATTTTGGAACCCAGGAATGACTCCGATGTTCGCGAACTCATCCAGCACTAGGCGTACATGATGAGGAAGTGCGCCGTCATTACATTCAACCTGTCCATGATAGTAAAGAGTATCAAAGAGCTGTGTGTACATCAGGTTAACCAGTGCCTTATAGGCATTGTCTCCGGAAGGTACTACGATGAATATCGCTGTCTTTCTGTCACCTGTAAGCTCCAGTTCCATCTGATCCGTGGATGTAAGATTCTTTACAGCATTGATATTAAACATTGAAAGTCTTACGGATGTGGTGATAAGGATTGACTGTGCTGTCTTATCACTCGCCTGCTTAAAGATGTCATACTGCTTTACACAGATATCGTCTTTGTCATAGGAACGTATCTCATTAAAAAGCTTATCAAGACTTGTCTCGGTCTGCTTAGGATCAGCTTTTGCACGACGAAGCATATTGGCAATAGTCGCAAAGTTCTGGAACTGCTTACTCTGATATATGGTCACATAAAAAACGAGGGCCTGCAGAAGTGCCATTTCGGCTTTCTCCCAGAAAGGATCACTGCTTGCCTTTACGCCGTCATTAGTTGCATTGATAAATGACTGTATAAGTGTAAGGACATCCTGTTCGTTTCTTAAATAATTAAATGGGTTATATGTATTTGAATGCACCATGTCGATAAGGTTAAGGACCTTTATGGTGTATCCGTTTTCTTCCAGATAGTTTCCTGTTTTCTTCAAAAGCTCTGATGAAGGATCCGTTATAACAAATGAATCATAAGCTGAACAGAGATTAGGAAGTACAACACGGAAACTCTTACCGGTACCGGGACCTCCGACACAAATGGCATTAAGATTGAATCCTGTAACCCTTGTGTTAAGTGCAATCTGACAATGCTGCGAATATATCTGATTTACTTCGCCTTTCTCATAATCACTCTTCGCATACTTTTGTCCGAGCGGATAGTTGTAAACCATATTGAAGTCTTTTACGAGCTTCGGAGTCATGAACTTTGCCGTACCCTGTTGTTCGTAATCCGCATAGTGACGGTTATTTATCCTGTCCATGACAAAATAGAAGATCATAAGGGCATATCCACCGAGAACCCATAAAAGCTGCTGTATGAAAGCTCCGCCAAAATAAACCTTACCTGCCTCGCCTGATAGTCCATCCATAAATCTGTAGAGCGGAGCCATTTCCTGATCGTAATACTCTACTCCATAATTGCCCTTTGCGCAGTAGTATATGAGGACAATACCGAGCACCACAGCCGTAATAACGTTTTGCGCCGTTCCCCCGCTCTGACTCTTGAAAGGGTTATGTGTTTTTACAGGCTTTGGCTGTTTGACCTTCTTTTGTGTATGTGGTTTCTTGTTCTTCCTTTCAATAGAACTATCGACCATATCGAGGGCTTTTTGTCTTATTATATTCATCCGTGCTTACCCCTCGTCTTTTACTTCTTCTTTTTCGCCGATAGGGAAAAATTTAAGATATATATCCGGAGCAATTTTACCGAGTTTACTCTGTATCTCCATTTCGCTCATTCGTCTGAAGTGGTCTTTCTGCCCGTCTCCTACCTGTATTGAAAAGTAATCACCTCTCGGCATCCTGTAATAGTAAGTCCTTACTGTTTTGTTTTTATCATGCCAGTCATCTGTTGTGAGTAGATTTGCATAATCTGTATCGTAAAGGACTCCGCCAAGGACAATCCTTAATTTCGGACGGTGGGTTCTCAGATACCAGGCTGAACGCCACTTTGGCACATTGTAGGGGAATGTTATATCGCTATAGATCAGTGCCTTATATAAAGGATTCCGGTCTACCCATTTAGGATTTAGTATCTGTTCTTCTCCGGATCCTATAAATTTTTCCGGCTCTTTTTCTTCCTGTTTTTTACCTGCTTCTGTATTATCGTCTTTGTAGAATTTCCCCCATCCCGTGGCAAGCTCATTAGTGCCACAGTAATCACATTTGATGGTGCTAAGCTCCACGTGATATTCTCTATTTCCATAACGGATCAATTCAACGCCGCTAGATTCGTATAATTGCCGTCCGCAAAACGGACATATTAAAACTGCGCTCATAATCAAACTCTCCTTTCGGTTTAATTATGGGAATAGTTTTTTCTCTATAAGTATTATTTGGGCAAATTTTTAACATTAATGATGAAAATTTTTTGTTGTACTCCTTTTTCAAGAATATGGCGGAGAATGGGTGAGAATATTTATACGCGTTAAGACTATGCCGGTATCATTAATAATCTCTGTAAGATTTTCTGGTAACAAAAAAGCCGTACTTTATAAATACGGCAGATGACATGTTTACTTATGTTGTGGAGATAAACTGATTTTTCTGAGCTATATTAAGGCGTCTTGAGAAGTTCTGTCTTACAAGCTTGTATCTTAAACTTTTATAGTAACAGTTTTTACGTTGTTCCTCCGGCAGAGAATAATGAAGAAAATCTAACGGGAACTGGAAAAGATCCCTGCAGGCTGAAGTTAATTTATATTCGTTTATAAGCTTTTTGCAGTCGCCTTTTGAAAAGAAATTATACATTTCCCTTATAGAGCTAAAAGGGCGTGCGAGTTGGAGCATCCTTGCAAAACATATACAGGCTCTTTCTAGACCTTCATTGTTTTCTGTCGCAAAGAAACCTTTCTGGAATCTTGGAATCTCTCCGGATATAACTTTGTCGTAATAGCTTTCAACCGCTGCTCTTGCATCGTATGGAAACTCGTTCGGATACATAAGATGAACAAGGTAATGAAGATTGTTCATTGGAGTTAATTCTGCAGGGAATTTTATTCTCTGCGAAACAAGACCGTTCAGATGGAGATGCTTTAGGATATCCTCGGAAATATTTGCAGCTGTCTGTTCGGGAGTCCAGCCCATGTAACATTCGAAGGCATACTTAATGACTTCTATAGCTCTCTGCTGATCAGTGGATGTGTACTCCTTTCGACCATTGTATGATGATAAGAACAGCTCCTTTCCAAGTGACGGCTTTTGACCAAACATTACCTGATCGTAAAGGTAATAAAGATCGGCATTTTCATCCTCAAAATATTTCATTTTTCCCTCTTCTCTTTCTAACGATACCTATCGTTCAAAAAATGTGGGCCATATTTTCTGCATTAAGTATCATAATCATGTCCTATTATTTGAGTATGCAATAACACTACCGATACATTCGGAGTACTTGCTTGTTAATAAACAGATGTAGCTGGTAATAATCTAATTTATTTCCTTAATGCAAAAGAGTATACGTATGGCCAATTGTTAGTTTACCTTTTAATTATGGGAAGATTTTTTTCCACTTTTGTATTTTTCGTGCCTATACTTTTTTATGGCTTGGTTAAAATAAATTTATCTATCGTTATATATGAATTAAAAAAAGATAATCAACTAAGAATTAGATTACGCAACCTACAGTTGCGTCGGACGCAAATAATAGTTAATAGAGAATCTCTGTAACCCCTGTTAGAATAGAGGCATCAAACATTCCGGAGGAACTCAAATGAATATCGGAGATAAAATAACAAACTATAGAAAAAACCTGGGACTGACACAGGAAGACCTTGCTTAACATTGTTCCGTAACTCGTCAGGCTGTTGCAAAGTGGGAAAAAGGTGAGAGTCTTCCCGATATTTACACAGTTGCGAAGTTGGCAAAACTTTTTTCCATCTCTATAGAAGATCTTATATATACAGATAAAGCTATCGTCGAGAATCAGAATTTTTACATTCGCAATCTTCAGGAGAAGGATAAGGATTCTCTTTGTTCACTAATGTATGAGCACGGAGCATTAGGTCTTGCTTTTACAGCATTAAATAGCAAATCTGACAGTGATGATTCTCAACTTGGGGACCAGCAAATTATAAAATTCTACTATCCGAAAGCCGATCACATTTTCTTGCTTTTCCGTCGCAATGATAACCAAGCTATCGGTATATTTGACCTTAGTGAACTTACAGAAGAGACAAGTGAGATGTCTGCCTATATTCGTAACGGTTTTGAAATATATGAAAGTGTGTTTATTGACTTTTTTTCTGGATTAATTCTAAGTATCACGTTAGAGCAACAACCGTTTCAGTATGGGGTGGTCAGGAGGAGACAATGTTTTTCGCTTTGGGCTTCAAACCATCTGATGGACTATGCCCTATTGCGCTTCCTCTAGTTTAAAATATTAGGCTCTTTAGGCGACCTTTTTGATGCCTGAAATATTGCACAAAGAATTGCTAAAATTTAAGGACTTAGGCAAGATGTCTAAGTCCTTATTTTGAGCTAATTTTTAAACAATTATTTTATTCATGATACATATATTTCAATGTAAGAGTTATTTGTTGATAAACTACTTTAGAAAAGGTTGGGATTGATTATGTTTTCTACAAGAGAAAAATTATATTTTTAATTAACAAGGGAGTCGCCTAAAGAGCTTTATATTATTGTGATTTTAGCCGATATACCGATTAGTGAAATAGGTGTAGTGTACGTTTTTCTACCGATGGAACGGTGGAGAATGGAGATTACTATGAGTATAGATATGTCTTTTTTTACGCGTTACGGGACTGTTGGGAACTATTCCAAAACGCAGAAAATGAAGCAAAAGGTAGAGCGACGTAAAAACGAAAGTGATTTTACATCGAAAGAGACCACTGCCGTAAATCATGACAGAAGGACTACTTCCGAAAAAGTGCGTGATACTATCCGGACAGAGGCACAGCAGATTGTGGATGCCTACAAGATGAATGCAGAGAAGGAGGATTCTGACGAAAAGCTCACCAAGATTCGGACCAAATATATGTATGGGGAAAATCTGTCCCCGGATGAGCTGGAATATATCCGACAGAAAGATTCCAAGCTGTATTCAGAGATAAAAGCTGAAAAAGATGAAATCAAGAATTTTGAGAAAAAACTTAAGGCTGCAAAGACCAAGGAGGAGGCACAGCGTATCATTTCAGATGAAGCAGGCGCATCCTTAAGTAAGGTCAATTCAGTTACCAACAATCCTCATATATCAGAATCCTATAAGCTGGCAGTCTGTGCCTCAGAGTACAGAAAGCTCACGAAGAGGCAGGAGATATTCAAGAACTTCGCAGAAAAGGGCGAATATGCAAAGCTTCCGACAGATGCCGAAAAACGTGAAGCAGAGCGTGAAATCACGGAGGCAAGAGAAGAGGAAATCCGAAATGCAGGAAAGATGAAGGATGACGCTGAAGAGGACAGCGATAACAGCATCTCTGATGAAAGAACTGATAATGATGATAACAGGACTGAAACAGTTGACCATGACAGAAAACAGCAGGAGCCAGTTTTCAAAGGCATTTCCCATGCCTCTCAGGGTGACGGCAACCCGGGGGGAAAGAAGGTCTCCGCAGATGGCACTAAGAAGGTTTATAAAAGTACCGTTCAGGCAGAATCCACTCCTGAGGCTCTCAAGGTTAAACGTGCTAAGAACAACTCAGGTCGAGGCAAACTGTACGAATCGGATAACGAAGACAATAATGTGAGTTTCCATGATTGGACAGCATAAAAAGCCATTAAAATAAGGGCATTTTAAAAACTTGAAAATTTTGAGAATTCTGCAAAAGAGGATAAAAGAAAAGCGGTGGTCACTATGTACCGCTTTTTGCATATTATTTTTAATTATCAACAAATATAATTTGTATTTTTGAAAGAATAAAATTAGAATTTCTTGCTTGATTAATAAAGATTAAATCAATATGACTTTTTGTGCATAATGACGAAACAAAAATTTTTATCAACAAGGTCGCCTAAAGAGCTAAATATTATATTTTGTACTATCATTACTTTAATACCAAAATAGCGTATCCGAAATATCGGATACGCTACTATTTTTTCAGTCTTACAAGGCTTTACTAAACTACCAAATACCCCTCTTCAGGAGCGAGATCGAGCATATTCTCATCCTGTGAGCTGAGATTAATGATATTTAAAAGAGATGAGTTTGGCTCTTTGCCATAACCAAGTCCGGCTGCAAGTCTCTTGATAACAGGATCAAAACTAGCTGCAGTTACTACTTCCTTAACAGCACGACGGATCTTATCTTCCTCTCCGACTCTTCCAAGTCTTTTGGCAATCTCAGGTACATCAATGTGCTCTATTCTGTTCATCTCAAAAAGGAAAATATCTTCATCTACACAGATTTCTGATAATCTCTCTACAATCTTCTCACCAAGTACCTTGCGAATAGCTGCTGACTCTGGATTCTCATATGCGAGTGACTGGCTCTCGTCACCTGCGATGTATGAATCATACTGCTCCATTGCATCAAGGTGACCTGTCTTAATCTTCATGGCACGGAGAGTTGTCTCGATATTGCTTCGAGATTCCCCGGTCTCTACGATGTAGTCCCTAATAGTAGCTTCATAGCCATATTCCTTGCACTGCTTGTCGATCTTATTGATCTTGCGACGAAGTGCTGCATCGCTGGACGATGTGCAGTTCTTCATTTCATTTGTAACAGCAACCATTCCTGACTTCAGGTGTATATAGAAGAATGTAGAAGGAGCTATTCCCCTTGAACCATCATATTTGCCAAGGTTTCTGATGAGATTTTCACATGCTGACTGTGTAAGGTCTTCAGCGAAAGAAGGATCCCTTCTTACATACTCTTTGAACTTTGTGCTTATGATGGATCTGATAACACCCTTCATATAAGAGAGTGCTTCAACCTGTGCATCCTGGATCTCATATTCCATGGAATCAGGATCATTTACGACGGCTGCGATTCGTGTGAAGATCTTAATCATCTCTTCCTTTGGTTTTATCTCTGCATCAGGCAGAACGTCACGGGCAAAACTCTTTTCTGAATCGTCAAGAGCGACAGACTCATCTTCACTGTCATCATAATCACAAACTTCATAATCAGCACAATTAACATCATCATACATGTCATCGATTGCAACGTCTGACATCCCTTTGTTTTTGAAATAATCTTTAAAACTATCCCTTGAATTAATCATTTCACATACTCTCCCCAAAAACATACATTACGACTCTTTTTACCCCTAAGTCGTGTTGCTTTTCTACCCCAAAAACCTGCAATGTATCCTGCCCGGATATTTTGTTTTGTTGTCCGGTGTATCTGTAAGCTTGTAATATGATTTCTTGTGCAATTATTCTAAAATCTATAGATTGATTATATGAACAATTACTAAAACAACTGTAGCATAGTATCACGTGCTCGACAAATCGGACAAGGCTGCTGATAGAAATTTTCGATTAAACCGGTTTTTGTATTTGATTAAATACAATTTAGTGTGAAATTCATAAAATGCGGAGGAATGATTTTGTTTTTAAGAATCAAAAAAGCCTCCCGCATCTCGCGAAAGGCTTAGTAATTGTATCAGGTATAAATTCAGTGAAAAACCATTCGCGCATCTATAGAAAACAATATCAACATAAACCTGCTGATATGAATCTACATCTGTATGAATTTGTTCTCCACTATGTCTTAACGGTTTAGCGTCCGCTTCAGACAATTGGGATTATACGCTTGCAGAATTGACGAGTCAACAGTTAAATTAGCAAATCCCGGGATTCCGCTAACTCATACCGCCATTTCCTGAAGCGCATGAATGCCGCCACTAGCATGGCCGACCATCCAACTGTGCACGCCACCGCAATGCCCCGGATACCCATCGAAGGCGCCAGCACATAGGTGAAGATCGTCCTTAAAGTAATCTGGATGGCTGTAAGGACAATGGTTATCTTCATATCCCCCATGCCACGGAAAAAGCCTTGCATACAGTTGGTCATCGCCGGAAAAATATAGAAAAATGCCATCAACCCAAGGTAATCCGCTCCGATACAGACAATGGCCTCTGCGTCCCCCGCTTTAAGGAACAGACGAACAAAGGGTTCTCTGAAAAGGTATGTCACCGTACAGATAAGCACGAAATAGCAAAGTTCCAGCTTAAGCCCTGCTCGGAAGCCTGGTAGAAGGCGTTCCTTTTTCCCTGCTCCACGATTCTGCGCCATGAAGGAGGACAAAGCTGAAGAAATTCCCTGAGCAGGAATACAGGCAAAATCATCTGCCTTCGTAACAGCATTATAAGCAGCAATTACATCAACACCAAGTGCATTCACCTGGCCCTGAATAAGTACTTTGCCGATAGGCTGAAGCATCTGCTGTAGTGCCGTCGGACCGCCGTAAGAAAGTATTCTCCTAAGCAGTAAAAGATCTCTTTTCAGATCTTCTCTTCCCGGTACAATCTCCCGGGTTTTCCTAAGCATGTACACCACCGCCAGCACAGCGGAAACAGCTTCTGCAACTACTGTAGTGACCGCACTACAGACAATACCGAAATGGAGAAATCCAAGGAAAAACAGATCAAGCAATGCGTTAAGTATTGCGGAGAAGGCCAAAAATTTGAGGGGCGTCTTTGAATCTCCCACTGCCTTGAGACCGGCCGCAAGCGCGTTATAAAGGAAGGTGAACGGAGCTCCCAGGAAGGTGATCCGGAGATAAACCAATGTCATCAGAAAGATGTCATCCGGCACTGACAAGGAGTTCAAGATCATAGGAGTCAGATATACACCAGCCGCCACCACCAAGAGGCAGAAAATCATCCCACAACGAAGCATACCACCTAGGGTTTTTCTGACTTTGGGTAGATTCTTTTCTCCGAAGGCCTCCCCCATCAGCACTCCAGCCCCGATACAGACCCCGGAAATCCCCAAAATCACCAGGTTCATCACAGGGGCAGCAATCCCCTCGGCGGAAAGGGCTTCTTTTCCGATAAACCTTCCGGCGATAACGGAATCCACAGCATTATATAAAAGTTGCAGCCAGTTTCCCATAAGTACCGGTAGCGCGAACCGCCACAGATGACTTATGGGCTGTCCATTTGTCATGTCCCGCATACGACTTAGCTCCTACTTTCATGTAAGATTTTTTACAAGTTTGGTTATTCTGGGCCAATATAACATTTGCCTGTCAGATGGTCAATGCACTTAAAAAAAGACTGGGGCTTACGTAAGTAGCATTTACCATTAACTGTATTTAAATCTCTTTTTAAACTCAAAAAATCAGGCACCTTCCTGACTGAACAATATTAGTCTGTTTGCGTCATCGCTTGTAAAATCAAAGACTCCTTCTTTCCAGAAGCCCCTTACCACACGCTCAATACCGCCGTATGTATAACGGAGCTCGTTTCTGGGAAGTCGTGGGAGTGCTGTTTTTACACCATTTAACTCTACGAAGCCGATTATTGGTATATATTCTTCTCCGCCGTTATAACACTTGAATGGAACAATAAAGAGAGATGGCTGTCCTTTCTTTTCTAGGCGGAACTGGTCAAGGAACTCATTACTGAAATCCTCCGGTACATTCTTTTTTATTTCCTCTATTGGCTGATATATAGATGCAGTTTTTCCGGTTAGACTTACATGGGATGTGAAAATGCCACTATTCCATGTACCGTAAACTTTAAATGTCTTGCCATCTATTGTCATGTTTATTTCATTCTCGCGCTTTTGTGTGACAAAAATGTATTCCTTGTCATTAGGATCTGTAACATGCACAAGAATCTCGGCAAAAGCAGTTCCGGTAGTCCGGTTGTATATCCATGAAGGCCAGATGATAAAACGATATGGGCCTATCTCAGCTGCCCCAAAACTACGTTTCAGAACGATTGTATGTATATGGTTAAAGAGCTTACCCCTGTCATTTGAATGATCCGGTTCCTGTTCATCATCGAATAATTCAAGCTTGGATACCTTGATTTCTTCAGGAACTACCTCTTCCTTTTCTTTGTTGAGTTTTGGCCTTTTGGGAGCAAATCCAAACAATGGCTTTACAGGCTTATCGTTTTCTTTTTCGTCGTCGGATGAAACCGCTACTTTCAAAGACTCATCCTTTTTAGAAAAAAAACCTTTTCTTGATAACTCCTGAGCCGGTTTCACAATCGTCTTTATGTTTTCATTGTTTCCGGCATCGGTTTTCTTTCTGAAGAAGCCATGCTTTAAGATCTGATCCTCTTTTACTGTCTCAGTGTTGCTCTCTGTGTTATTGTCCTTAGATGCTACGTTCTCTATGTTTTTTCTTTTGAAAATTGGTCTTCTCTCAAGGAAATCCGGTTCTTCATCTTCTGATTCCAGGTCACTTTCGATATCATTTGCATAAGCGGTGAAGGCAGAAAGCGGAGTGTTGTCTTCAGGCTTCTTTTCAGGAACATCATTTTCCTTTCTTGCTTCAACAGCCACGCTGCCGTCTTCATTTATGTTAACTATGGCATGGTCAAGTTCTCCTCCAACAGAAAAGGCATCCTCATCCACTATTATGCCCTTGCTTCTTGTTGGCTCGGTTTTCCTCTTATTCTCTGCCTTAGGCATTGCATCTTTGCTTCCAGTTTCGGCCTGCTTCTTTGATTCATCAGAATCTGTTTTAGAAACTGATTCTTCTGTTTCAATGGTTGATATTACCGTATCGGACGCTGACTCCTTTAGAATCTCTTCCTTCATTTCTGATGATATATCTTCTGTTTCAGGTTCTTCTTTACTGCCGATGATCCTGTCATAGTCATTTCTCAATATGTTCCTTACTGCTCTGTCAGGAACTACGTATGAGTTATTGTTGAAATTAATCCTTATAAGTCTTCCGGATTCGCTTTCCAACACTTCAAAATCTGCGCCTTCATACAGAAGTCCGCAAAATGCGTTATTGTGGAGACGATTATTTAGTGCATGAGCAGCGTTATCATCCTTCTGCTCCCGTTCTACAAGAAGTTTTGCCTGTACAAGGATATTTGCATAGGCACTTGCGGTGTTAAATAATTCCATAGATGTTACTCCTCGAATATTCGATTACAATTGCTAATTTGTTTTGTAGTGGATTCTAATCAATTATGGGAGGGGTTTTGAACGTATCAGTATTTATTTGAAAATTTTTTAAATTTCTTCTTTTTGCCCCATTTAACCTTATATTTTTTTTGCTTCTTTGTTATATAAAAATGCACCCAACTGGTATGGGTGCATTTGGTCAAATATGAAAGATTGCTCTTAGGGTGATCTTCACGAGTCTATATAACAGCTTGTTGAAGATTCGGTATCCAATCATGTTTATTATTTTTGTTCCAAGTTTCATTGTATTCTCCTTCCGGAGAGCACGAACTAAGCTGAATCCTTACATCCATAAGTGCCTTGTCGACAGCTTTCGTGACATTTCCACTTTCAATATCTTCTTTGAGACGGAGAAAATAGAAAACTGCCATGTCAGTCAGTAGCTCCTTGAGGATTTCATTCTCATCATATAGCTTTTATGCCTTTATCCGCTCTGATACTAGGTTCCTGGCTCTAGTATAATTCGCATCTTCAAGGAGACTCTGGCGAAAATGAGCAGAATCCTCAAATGATTTTATCCGAGGCTCGATTCCATACTCGTCCAGCACCTTCTTAATTGATCTTTTTACAAATCGTAGGTCCGTGTTCTCATCAAATTCATATAATAAACCTTTCATTTATTCCTTTCCGTGGCCATGACCACTCCAAATTACTTATATCTGTTACATAAAAATTATGTGAGGGGACTCACGGGATAAGGCTTGGTTACAACGAAAATCCTAATCGGTGGTGTTTTTCGTCCGGTGCATCCTGTTTTTTAAGGTCTACATTCTCAACGTCCTGCATATTGAGAGCCATGATATTTCTGTTACTTATCTTGTCATCAAGATTCTTTGCCAGACGGTCAGCCTGATTAGCAGCTGCTTTTTCAAGGAAATTCCTTACATCTCTTGCATTTGCATAGTTCACGATCTTTTCTGCTGATCTTTTCTCAAAATATTCCCTAGTGTATTTAAGGCAGTCACTGCTCGGAGAATAACTTGCCTTACTGCACATGAGTTTAAATATATCAGTCAGTTCTTTCCCGCTATAATCCGGAAAATCAATGTAGGTGTTTATACGGGATCGTATACCCGGATTCATGCTGAGAAAATCCTGCATTTCTTTTGTATATCCCGCAAATATTACAACAAGGTTGTCTCGGTGATCCTCCATCAGCTTTATGAGGGTTGCCACTGCTTCTTTTCCGAAATCATTGGTGCCACCGAGGTTATTATTTGCAAGAATGTATGCTTCGTCTATGAACAGGATACCTCCGAGTGCTTTCTGCACCATGTCTTTTGTTTTTATAGCAGTTTGTCCGACATATCCGCCTATTAACCCTTCTGCATCTGTCTCAATGAAATGCCCCTTGGGTAGTATCTCCATCTCACGGTAGATCGCAGCTATCAGTCTTGCTATTGTGGTCTTTCCTGTTCCGGGATTTCCGGTGAATATCATGTGCATAGTGGGTGAAAGAACATTAAGGCCTCTTGTTTTACGAAGCTTGTTCATTTTTGCAAGGTTCATTGTGAATTTTACAGTCTCCTTCACGGATTTGAGTCCTGGAAGGCTGTCAAGTTCCGATATTAGCTCAGATAATGTCTTATCTTTATATGGGTATTCTTCCTGTGTAGTCTCCTTGCTTTCTGTCATGTTCTTCTTGGCCTTTTCTATATACTCGTCTTCGTTACCCGTAGTAAACTCAGGAAAATCATCATCTGATGAATAGTCATAATCACATGATAGTGACTGGCATTTATCTTCCCATGCAGTCTCAGTTAAATGTCTCCATTCCTCTCTAAGCTTCAGATGCTCTCCTTCATTTTCCTTGCTTTCTACTCCATCTTTTGTATCGGGAGAACAGTAATCTTCTGAAGGTGACGCTCCAAGAGAAATGTATGAAAGATACTCTTCCTTTTCTGCTTCCGTAATAGTATTACTCAGGAATTTTGTATGAAGGATTACAAAGTATTTCATGGTTTCAGCATCAAATACACCGGTTTTTATCGGAGTGCTTGTATCCATACCATACAGGCAGTTTTCTTCCATAAGCTCCAGTATCTTGAGAGATTCATCATAACTTCCGCCAATGATAAACCCCGGCACCTGTGGCAGATACGGAACTGAAACATCATAAAGTCTGTTATCGATGTTTTCCTCTAAAACTGATGCAACTGTATTCAGATAATCCATTCTCTTTATGATTTTATTGAGATTATCCTTTTCACCGGCTTCAAATGCCGAAAAGCGATTCCCTATCATCGCAAAAATCTCAAGTGCCTTCCAGGAACGGTAATGTGTCCTTTCTACCTTCTGGTCATCATGCTCTATCATCGGTCCAAGACGGTGATCCAAAGACATCAGGCTCTCAAAATATAAAGGCGGTGCATCGCATGCATATTTACGGCTCATCTGCATTATGGTGCGGAACTGACCGCTTTCGTATTCATTACCGGTAACGCTATTGATGAAATCCATTTCTCTGTCTGTAAGCATGTTATCGTCAGAAGAGATGCCTACTAGGAATTCTGTCAGGGCCGTCTGGAACTGATTCATCAATGTGTCCGCTCCTCCTAAAAGGACGCCCATGCTTTTAATGGATTCAATATATTCTATAAATTTCTCTTCGGCTTTTCTGTCTAACATACCTACCTCCTAAAAAATCTTTTCTTTTACCTGAATTATGGGAGGGATTTTGAGGGAAATTTGGCTGCTGATAGATTTTTCTTAAAAATATTCTTGGTTTTTTGATTTTTGAAGCTTATCCGGAATATCCTCTCCCATATTTAAAAAGTAGTTTATATATTAGTCATTCTGGAGATTTGAAACAGAATTGATCATTATTTTTTAATTTTAAAGGGGTAAAACCCCGGGAGGTAATTATGGCTTCAGAGAGATTTTCATGCGAATATCAGGCAAAGAAATTTGCCGAGAAAGTAAATGGGCAGGTAGTACCTGAATCCCTTGAGTCTATGGGACTTTGGGAATGTACCCCGAGGTTTTATGACGTCTATTATGATGAAGACGAGAATTAATGTCATAACTGTTTCACAGCCCTTCAAATCGCTGACCCATTGGTATTTGATTTCGAAGGGCTTTTTTGTGATTTGATGATTTATTTCACACAATTCTATATATCTTATACTTTATCTCCAATTTCCCTTTCCATAATTGATTTGTAACTAGTAACACAAGTAATTTGGCGAAGAACAGAACTGAAAAGCTTAAAAGCATTCGAATGTATTCTGAAAGCCGGTTACTTGTCTTTTTTATTGGCAAAAAAGTTGCCAGAAAGGACAAAAATGAAAACTTTGTCTAAATTCAGAAACCAGTGCAGTTCAAGTATCAGAAAGGACAGTATGTCTGAAGGAGGTGTCTATGAACTGCACGTTTAACCAGTTATCCATGTTCGATCTGTTGAATATGGGTTCAGAAGAAACAGATACATTAACCTCACCTGATAAGCATACCGAGGAAGTGGCAGCGACAAACTATGTCATCACTGATGATACAAATGCCGTAGGTACTCCAAGGGAACGCTACAAGTTCAATATAGAGGCCATTACACTTCTTAAAAAACTTGAAGATGAGGGACGAAATGCCACAAAGGAGGAAAAGGATGTCCTCGCAAGATATGTTGGCTGGGGCGGACTTGATAAGGCCTTTACAGATGAAAGAGATGCAGAACTTAGAAACCTTCTTACCGAAGATGAGTATAGTTCAGCAAGGGCATCGGTAAACAATAGCCATTTCACAGATCCCGTCATTCCAAGGGCTATTTATAAGTGCCTTGAAAGAATGGGCTTCGTAAAGGGAAACATACTTGAACCATCGATGGGCGTGGGTGTGTACTTTGGTACATTGCCTAAGTCCATGGAGGAATCAATGCTTTACGGTGTGGAGATTGATTCAATCACCGGAAGGATTGCCAAAAAGCTCTATCCTAGGGCAAACATTTCAGTTATGGGGTTTGAGAAGACATCGTTTTCCGATAATTTCTTTGATCTCGCTATCGGAAACGTACCATTTGGTGATTATTCGGTGTCCGACAAGGCTTATGACAAGCACCATTTCCTGATCCATGACTACTTTATCGCTAAAGCCATAGATAAAGTAAGGCCGGGTGGATTGATCTGTTTTATAACATCCACCGGAACAATGGATAAGAAAACAACTAATGTACGTAAGTACATCTCGCAGAGGGCAAGCTTGTTAGGGGCTGTCAGGCTTCCTAATAATGCTTTCAGTAATGCTGGAACACAGGTAGCAACAGACATACTCATGTTCCAGAAAAAAGAGTCTTTGGATTTTCTCACTGAGGAACCATGGGTGGAAACAGAGGACCTTGGCGATAATGTAAGCTTAAACTCTTATTTTACAGATCATCCGGAAATGGTACTCGGTGGTATGGAGAAAGTTACAGGACCGTTTGGAATGAGGCTAACAGTTAAGCCCAACATGGCAGTTTCTCTCAGTGAACAGCTTGAGAATGCCCTTTCTCTTATAGAGGGCACATATAAAGCATCCGTAGTAGAGGTTAGTTTTGAAGAAGGGGAATCCGTAAATAAGCTTATTCCGGCAACCCCCGATGTCAGAAACTACACCTACACAGTAGTCAAAGGAGAAATCTATTACAGACAGGACTCGGTTATGTTCCCTGTAAAAATAAGGGGTGATAAAAACCGTGTTCTTAAGCTTATAGAACTCCGCGATTCCGTACTTGATTGCATCAAGGCCCAGCAGAATGACTGTACGGACGAGGAGCTTCATAGACTACAGAACAGGATGATGGATTTGTATAACCGCTTCACAAAAAAATACAACCTCATCAATAAAAGGGGGAATTCCATAGCTTTTTCAGAGGACTCTTCTTACTATCTCCTTTGTTCATTGGAGTTATTCGATGAAGAAGGTGAGTTTTGCGGGCTGTCCGATATGTTCACAAAAAGGACTATCCGCAGTCACAAGAAGGTATCCTCTGTAGAAACTGCAAAAGATGCCCTTATAGCATCAATGCAGGAATACGGATACATCAACTTCTCGTATATGTCTGATATTTATAAGAAGGACATTGATACAATCATAGGTGAGTTAAAGGATAACATCATCTTAAATCCAGAGGATAGTTCCTATGAACTTTTAGATGATTACCTTACAGGAGATATACGAAAAAAGCTGTTTCTTGCAAAGGATGCAGCTAAAGAGAATCCGGTATTTGAAAGAAATGTGGAACTACTTGAAAAGGCGATTCCTCCACGGCTTGAAGCCACAGACATTACAGTACGATTGGGAGCCACATGGGTTCCGACGGAATATTACGAGCAGTTCATGCATGAACTGTTTGAGACCACACAGCATGACAGAGATGTATTTACTGTGAAATACAGTGCTTGCAACTCGGTTTATGCGGTCACAAACAAGGATTCATGGTATGCCAATGATAATGTTAAGGCCAATAATGATTACGGTACACCTAAAATAAATGGTTTCCGTTTGTTTGAACTGTGTCTGAATCTCAAGGACGCCAAGGTGACTGAAAATGTCCCTGATGGATCCGGAGGTGAGAAAACCATTGTTAACCGTGACGAAACCATGGTAGCTCAGCAGAAGCAGGACGCTATAAAAATGGCCTGGGACAACTGGGTATATGAAGACATGGACCGGAGAGAACATCTTGTTGATATTTACAATGCAAGATTCAACTCCACCGTCCCCCGCACATATAACGGAGACAACCTTGTGTTCCCCGGAATGTGTCCCGAATTCAAGCTAAGAAAGCATCAGCTCGATGCCGTGGCAAGAATAGTCTACGGCGGCAATACTCTTCTGGCTCATGCAGTCGGTGCAGGCAAGACAGCCGAATCCATTGCGGCAGCCATGGAGCTTAGAAGACTCGGCATATCGAACAAGATCATGTTTGTTGTACCGAATCATCTTATCCGTCAGTGGACTTCGGAATTTTTGAGGGTCTATCCTTCAGCAAAGCTCCTTGCCACAAGGGAAAAGGATTTTAAGAAGAATAACCGTAAGAAGTTTGTGTCTAAGATTGCCACCGGCGATTGGGATGCAATCATAATCGGACATTCACAATTCGAAAGAATCCCTCTCTCCACGGACACAGAGAGACGATATATCCGTGAGCGGATAAACGAGGTTAGTGAATCTTTGCAGGAAATAGATCCAAGATATGGTTCAAGAAAGGGAAAATCCAAGGATTTCTCAGTAAAACAGCTTGAAACAATGAAGAAAAAGCTCGAAGTAAAACTTGATGAGCTTAACAACAGGGCTATAAAGGATTCGGTTGTGTATTTTGAGGAGCTTGGTATCGACCATCTTGTGGTTGATGAAAGCCATGAGTTTAAAAACCTTATGGTAGTCACAAAGCTCTCAAATATAGGCAACGTAAAGTCCAACGCTTCACAGAAGTGTACAGATATGGAAATGAAGGTACGATACGTGAGCGAAACTGTGGGAAGTGGTCATGGAATCACATTCCTTACAGGAACACCGGTAGCAAACTCGATATCCGAGCTGTACATCAACATGAGGTATCTCATGAAAGAGCGGCTTCGGGACCTGGGGCTTTTGAATTTTGATGCATGGGCATCAACCTTCGGGGAAATACAGACATCAGTGGAACTTGCTCCTGAAGGAACAAAGTACCAGGCAAAATCGAGATTCAGTAAGTTCTATAATTTACCGGAGCTTATGAGTCTCTTTAAGGAAATTGCAGACATCAAGCTTGCTGAAGACCTTAAACTGCCGGTGCCTGACAAGGAAGAACATAATATAGTGTGCGAACCCACACGTTTTCAGAAGGAATATGTTGAATCGCTGTCAGAACGCGCAGACCGTGTGCGTGCCGGCGGCGTGGATTCTCAGGAAGATAATATGCTGAAGATAACAACCGATGGACGTAAATGTGCATTGGATCAGCGAATAATAAACCAGTCTCTTCCAGATGAAAAAGGCAGCAAGGTAAACACATTAGTGGAAACTGTGTATCAGATCTACAAGGAAACTGAGGCACAGAGACTTACGCAGATGATATTCTGTGACTATGCAACACCAAAGAAAGACAGCGTTGGCTTTAATATCTATGAAGATATAAGGCAGAAGCTTGTAAAAAGGGGTGTTCCGGAGGAAGAAATAAAATTCGTCCACGAAGCAAACACGGATATCAGAAAGGAGGAGCTGTTTAAAAAAGTAAGACTTGGAGCAGTACGCATCCTCCTTGCCAGTACAAAGAAAGCCGGTACGGGTACCAACGTACAGGACAGGCTTATCGCAATGCATTTATTTGATTGTCCCTGGAGGCCGGCAGATCTTGAGCAGAGAATCGGGCGTATCGTCCGTCAGGGCAACCTCAATGAGAAGGTGCACATTTACACCTATGTAACTAAGGGCACCTTTGATGCTTACAACTGGCAGTTGGTTGAGCAAAAGCAGAAATTTATAGGTCAGATAATGACCAGTAAATCTCCTGCAAGAGCTGTCGAGGATATCGACCAGACAGCACTAAGCTACGCTGAAATAAAGGCTCTGGCCTGCCAGAACCCTCTGTTTAAGGAAAAGATGGAAGTTGACGTTAAGGTTAAGAAGTTAACTCTTCTTCAGAACCAGTTTAGATCCTCCAAGTATTCACTTGAGAAAAAACTGGCTCACGAATACCCTGATTCACTTAAACGACTTGCAAAGAGAAAGTACCTTCTTAAAAACGATATCGAGATCATGGAGTTATTTCCTAATGACTTATCTGAAATCGAAATCGAAGGTGTTACTTTCACAGAAGAAAAGGTGTGCGGTAAAGCAATCTGTGATGCAGTTGACAGGATGAGGGCATCCAAGAACAACCTCGACAAAAAGATAGGTACTTTCAGAGGTTTGGATCTTGTACTCCGCTATTCCATGTTCGGAAGCGGATACCTTATCGTTTTGTCCGGAATGTCTACCAATACTGTTGATGCATCGGCTATACCGTCACTTAACGTGAAGAGAATCCTTGAGTTTGAACAGAACATGAGGAATTCCCTTGTGAGCGTTGTAGGTGCTCTTGAGAACACCGTTCAGCAGATAGCTACTGCAAAGGTTTCTGTAGAGAAGCCATTCGTACATGAACTTGAACTCGCAAACCTCAAAAAGCGTCAGGCAGAAATAGATGCAGCACTGCATTTAGGTCCTGACCTTACAAGCAAGGCAGTTTAAATATCTGTTTAATAAAGAGAAGTCAATAACCCCGCCCCGTAAAGGGGCGAGGGTTGAAAAAGCCTAATCTGAGTTATTGAGCAGAGCTATGATACAGCAGCAACAACGCCACCACATCTGATTCCAAGGTATGTGCTCTGGATAGCTGTATCGAAGCTATGGAATTGTAATACCACAGGGAAGTGCTTTACAGGCGGTGCCCTGTGGAACAAAGAGAAGATTTTTGGAAAGGAGGCATCGGCAGATACTCATATACATCATAGACGCATCAGGAAAACCGCTGATGCCAACTGCAAGAACCGGACATATTAAGAGACTTTTGAATCGTGGCAAGGCACGAATTGCCACAAAGGTACCGTTCACGGTACAGCTGAAATATGAGACACCAGGTATCACACAGCCGTTATACGGCGGGACTGATCCTGGCAGAACAAACCTTGGGGAAGCTGTGATTGATGAAAACGGCACTGTGATATATAAGTCACATGTCGAAACACGCAACAAGGATATCCCTAAGCTAATGTCTGAAAGGAAACAGCACAGACAGGCATCCCGCAGAGGAGAACGTCTGAGAAAGAAACGGCGTGCTGCCAAATGCGGCACAACTAAAGAATTTACTGAAGGACGCATGATATCCGGATGCGAAAAACCTGTCATGATGAAAGATATCATCAATACAGAAAGCAGATTCGCCAACAGAAAGCGTCCTGAAAACTGGATAACGCCGACAACGAGACAGCTCGTACAGACGCACCTCAATATGGTGCGGAAAATATGTCAGGTGCTTCCGGTAACAGACTGGACACTAGAAGTTAACCGCTTTGCCTTCATGAAGATGGATGATGGCAGTATCAGAGGTTTGGATTTCCAGAACGGCAGGCTCAAAGGCTACAGCAGCTCACATGAGTACATATACGCCATGCAGGATGGCAAATGTGCCTGCTGTGATAATGACATCGAGCATTACCACCATCTGACACCACGTTCAAAAGACGGGTCTGATACACCGGAGAACCTTATAGGACTCTGTGGTTCATGCCATGAAAAGGTGCATACAGGCAACCTGAAGCTTGAAAGCATCGGGCTCAGAAAGAAATACGCTGCACTGAGTGTACTGAACCAGGCAATACCATTCATTATTGAGGGACTTGTAGAGACGTTCGGTGAAAAATACGTCCATTTCTGCGAAGGCTATAATACTCAGATGATACGGAAAAGCCTCTGCATTGGAAAGGATCATCCGGAGGATGCTGTATGTATCGCACTTCTTGGATCGGGTATCCAAAAGGTCACGGATAACACGGAAGCCTTTGAAGTGATGCAGTTCCGAAGGCATAACAGGGCAATAATCAATAATCAGCGTGAGCGTACCTATTATCTTAACGGCAAGGCAGTCTGTAAGAACCGTCACAAGCGTTTTGAGCAGAAAGGAGACTCACTTGAGGAATTCAGCAAGAAACATCCGTCTGACGTGAAACGTTTGACCGTTAAAAGGAGCACACGTTTCTATAATGCCAATAGCAGAATGATGCCTGGAGTAGTATTCATGTACAAAGGACAGAGACATATAATGTCAGGACAGCTTACAGGAGGGAAATACCTTCGTGCTGTCGGAGATACAAAGACAAACTATCCGGTTACACAATGCTATATCTTAAATGGAAACACAGGCCTTGTATATATTTAAAACCGACCCTAAAGGGTCGTGGCTTTAACCGAATTGTTTAATGTAAAAGACTTTAATGTCATTTGCTTCTCTTTTTTACCCTTATCTCTCACTTTCCTCCTAATAATTTTTAGAGAAAAACGGAACAGAAAAGCTTATTGTAAAGCATACGGTATAATATAAAAATCAAATCACGCTTTAAAACCTATGTGTGAAGTCATGAAAAGAAAAGGAGACAGAATATGGCTAAGATTTTAGGTATCAATGGCAAGGAAATAGAAGGTGATTGCAGGTTTTGCACATTGCAGGGAAAACTTGAAAATTTACCGGATGTTGTTTTCCATTCAGAAGAAACCATAACGTGTCGTGAAATAACTATTACGTCACTTGGGTGTAACGGACAAATAGATCCACGCAAGAAAACATTAAATGTGACGGTGTGGTTCGATGGTGCAGACGATGATCTCATATTCAAAAATGTACCCATTAACTTCTGCCCAATTTGTGGAAGGAAACTGTAAATATTACAAACAGTCTGTACAAAAGTGCAGGCTGTTTTTTTGTGCCCATTTTTACCGAAGACAAAAACTATCTGAGACATCCCCTCCCATAATTTATTTGAAAAATGAATAAGTCATCCGGAGAAACAGATGACAGAAAAGTTTGAAAAAACATACAAAAGTGCGTATACACTAGAAGCTCTTTATCTATCAACCTTTGAAATAATAAAGAAATGGACGATGCCCATCAGAAATTGGGGAAAGGTTCGTGGGGAGCTTTCCATCATGTACCCTGGTAGACTTTCAGATTAATGATTTACCTTATATTTATTTAGGATAGAGGTTATTTGTGCAACGAGAATTTAACCCCTTAGACTAAACTTTATGAAACAAGTTATAAACGCAACATTCTAAACAACACGGATCATTATCATGTAGCAAATCGTTCCCACTATAATTGAAAGATACATATTCCTGCGGATGATTTGCAGAGCAGCAACTACAACACATGCAACGATTTCCGGTATTCCATAGGGCGGCTGGAAAAAAGATATATCCCGAAGGCAATAGATTACCAGAACAGTCATAATCGCAGGCGGAAGGACTTTGCCTAGATACAGGATCACCTTGGGAAGCGGTCTGTTACCAAACAGCAGGAAAGGAAAAGCCCGGAGCATCCATGTAACTAGTGCGACGACAGCTATCACAGCCAGTGGATACAGCACTTCATTCATCGACAAAGCCCTCCTTCTGCTCTACGGGCTTTCGAAGAAAAATCATCACAGCCAGACAGGTAACCAGAGTGGGAATCAGGAAAAAATCCTTACCCAGCAACAAATAAAAAACCATGGTACATACGGCAGCTATAAAAAATGGGAGTTTGGAATGGTATTGATGCCATTGATTGATAACCACGACCAGAAAAAACGCCGTGGCAGAGAACTCGATTCCTCTCATATCGAACGGAAGGTATCGCCCCACGCATGCGCCAATGAAGCAGCCGAAAACCCAATACAGATGGTCTGCCATGGCAATCAGAAATGCAGCCCTGTCCTCGTCCAGATCCTTATCATACTTTACTGAACAGAGAACGGAATAAGTTTCATCTGTTAGAGTCAAAACCATGTAGGGATAGCGCCAACCCATTCCGCGAAACTTTTCAATAAATCCAATTCCATAGAAAATATGCCGGGCATTGATAAAAAAGGACATGAGTGCCAGTGAAAACAAGGATACTCCGGATGTCATCATCGGCACCATTACAAGCTGCATCGAACCAGCGAAAATAAAAAAAGCGGATGCTGTCGATAGCATAACACCGTATCCTGCATCACTCATCAGAATGCCAAAGGCAATCCCGATGAACAGATAGGTAAAGAATATTGGAATCGTATTTCTTATGGCAAAGCGTAACTCCTTCATCTATATCTCCAATAGCAGTACTATAAATCCCGATTGAACAATTTAATATGCTAATAATCATACTACAATCCTTGGTACAATGACAAACTGATAGTGACTTATGTCTTTAATAAATGTATAGTCAGAAAAAGGAAGCAATCAGTCTGATTGCTTCCTCATAAATCTAAATTATCATAGAATACTCATATTTACAGAAAAAATTTCAAACTCTCGCTGTGGCTTCCACAGCTTTTTTTGTATAAAAAAACAGCCCGAACGTGCGGACTGTTTTAAAGACTTATGGTTTCAGAACATCTCCGGATGTTCCTCATTAAAGCTATAGTATTTCTTATTTCCTATCACAAGATGGTCCAAAACCTGTATGCCTAGTAGTTTACCGGATGCTATCAAAGATTCAGTTACTTCGAAATCATATTTAGACGGTTCAGGATCTCCTGACGGGTGATTATGCGCTAATATGATTCCTTTGGCATTCGACAGTATTGCTGCTTTAAATACATCAGCATTCCTATAAGGTGCCGAATCTATAGAACCTATCGCAACCACTGTATAGTTTATGACTTTCAGCTTATTGTCGAGATTAAGCGCCCATATATTTTCCCTGTCTAGTTTTGCCATTTCACTCATTAATAGCTTTGCTACATCCTTGGATCCCTTGATTGCTTTAGAGCTATACAAAGGCAGCCCTTCTCGGAGTTGTATTCTTGCTTCCTTAATTTCGTACATATTATTTCCTTTCGTATGCTTATTAAGCTTTTCCTTTTAAAAAAAATCTCACCTGCCAAATGCAGATGAGATTTTGACTTGTGGTTACGCGTAAGGATTAACTAGCAAGTTTTATAGTTTTTTCGTTAATGTCAACGAAGAACACGTTGTTGCTGAGTCTGTCTTCTGGTGCGACCTCTGTTTTGTTAATCTCCCGTACCATTTCGGCCATAAAACCTACGTCCTGTACCATTTTTGTCGCAGGTGCAAGGAGAACCTCATGGGTACTACTCGGAAGAAGGTAACAATTACTGCCAATCTTTTCCCTTACATCATCGAAAAACTTAGGATATGCGATTACCGCAGCTCCGTAAATCTTCTTAACGTTTGTAGCAACCCACAGCGGACACTCATCAACCTCCGGAGTATATCCCAGGATTTCCTTGAACTCATCCATTATCGAATGAAGCACGAAGGGCCTTATATCCTGAGAGCTTTTAAGAGCATCTTCGCGAATCTGTTCGGCATTTTTGCCCCACATCTTCAAAAGATTATCCTTTACTGTTATTGTAGCTTCGCCTGAGTCAGTGAAGTCATCTACCATGATTCTGTAATACTCCACAAGATCACCGGCTACTTTATGGTATGGGGTATTCTCAAGATTGTTCGTCTCTGAAGAACATATGCAGATTACAAGCTTATTTCTTACATACTCGTAATCCTGTATCCATTCAGCGTTATAACTAGCCGGAACATTCTCGATACCTTTTCTTACCATATCAATGACTGCCTGTATATTTCCTTCTTTTTCAATCTGCGGCTTTATTCGGTTCCAGTACAATGTAGCCCCAATGTTTTTGTCCTTGGGTTTCACTGTAATAATCTGTCCTGGCTTGTTAATAGCCTCTGATGAATTAATGCTAACCTCACAGTGGGGAAATTCCTTCTTAAGTGAGTCAACAACTGTTTCAATAGTAAAATTAGCCATTTTAGGCTCCTTTCCGGTGTCTTTACACCTTTCGTATGCTCATTTTCGAGCTTTTTCTTCATAAGTCTTTTCTCAATGATGACTTACTATCTTTGTTACAAACTAATTATGGAAAGGGATTTTTCTGATAACCTTCAATTTGAGCACAAAAAAAGCTGCGAAATGATTTTTTTCGCAGCTTTCATAATAATTTTTTAGACTTATAACAAATATACGGTAATTTAAAATACTATTATTCATTAAAGAAACATTATTCACAATCTTCTCCAGGATATTTGTAGTGATCAATGCTTTCCATTAGATTTATAATTCTCCTTCAGCATTTTCTGATAATCTTCTCTGGAAATTTCCCCCTTGAGCATCTTACCAATAGCATCTATACCCATCTTGCCGATTTTTAAATCTTCTATAGCAAGCGTTGCCTGAGTCTGACGGAGCATATCAATCTGTGCCGTAGTAAACTCTTCCTTAATTATATCCATCATTCCTCCTGACTGCTCCCACGGCCCGCGGGGTTCTGATTACCAAGCCTAGCTTGCAATCGTACATCATTTTCAGACTTTGGAGTTACAAGTGTAAATCTGTTTAAATAACATCCCCTTATTTCTCTACCATTCGTATTTCTTCTGCTAAATTCATCAACAGATTTCTTAATAATTCGGTCCTTATGATAGGTCTGCCAAAAAAATGCTCATTTCGAAATGCAGCTACAAATTCACAATAATAGGCAAACACATTCCCATCACATTTATGGTTATTTTCTATGTCCTTGAAATCCTCATTAGTCATAAGATCTTCTATTTTTTCATTTGTTTTAGTCCAATAATCAATATAAGCTTTATGCTTTTTTACTTTATACTTATAATTTTCTCGCTCTATGTCAGACCGACTTTGATCATTCATTCTATCTTCCAAAATTTTACTTCGAGTATCAGCGTTAGTTAAACTTCCTAATAAGCCATCTTCATCATCAAGATAATCTGATTGGGTACATATAACATCTATGCTGGGCAAAGAACCCAACAACAGATTATAGTATATATTTTTGTTTTTTACTTCCGTTTTCTGCCGTGTCGTTTTGATTATCGTTATAATCAAGATTGTCAAAGAGAAACTTCTGAAAAAATTCATCCACCCATCAGGTGTTATCTGTATCAAATAATCATATAAGTAACTCACTATTTCACCCACTCCAGTCAATCAATATCCTCGAAAAAAGAATCTCTGTAGAACTTTGAGCCCACTGTTTAACCCAATTATATAGTAAGCTGCCGTATATCCGAGGCATTTTGTATAGCCTGTCTTAAAACCCTGCACCGCACTTCCGGGGGTGCGGTCATAACCATACTGAAAATGGTCTTCAAGATAATCATGGATGAATACGGCTTTTTCAGAGTCCCCCATGCCCTGTGTCATGGTTTTTACATAATTTATATGCATCATCAGAAGGTCGAGGTCCTCTTCTCTCTCGCTATAGTATTCTTCGTTTTAAATATTATCATTACTTAGATACATAGTAAATTCGAAGGGCTAACCGCCTAGCTTTCGGCTAAGCGGTTTTCTCTTTTTTGATCAACTTACATTTTAAGCACATTTTCAAAGAAATCAGGATACGTGTCTACGGCATCTTTCAGTTCCTCAAGCGTGTTTATCGTCCTCGTACCTGTGTGCAGTGATTCTTTCCCGTCCGGATCAAAGATAAGCATACTTGATTTGCCATAAATCACACCGCTATCACCGTTCGGAGACTTGTATTCAATAGTCTATCTATTTCATAAAATAATGACCCGCCATGTCTAAATAAAAGTATGAAAATCAACACAACCACAAGACACATGATAATGCTGCAGATAAACGATGATATGCCACGTACACAGTCCACTACACTTTGATCCATATCAGTCGGTCTTATTGTGTGCTTGGTGTCTCTTTGTTGTTCTTCAAAAAATGAATTCTTTAGCATTTTGATATGTTGGCTTCAGCCTGGCTTTTCTCAGGATATCCGGACATAAGCCCTATGAATCTTGTGATATACACGCAGGTCTTCTTTCCGTCTTTCCTTTTCGATAATTCAAGACTTGTGTTCTCTTTGGTACATCTTTCCATTACCTTTATCCCGCTTGTTGCCTTTATCACATACGGGTCCCCATCGGGTCTAAAGTCAGGTCTGTCCATTGTTGCCACAAGCCTTTGTACCGTATAGTATTTGAAGCGTGTCTCATTACTGGATTCATCTTCTATATATTTTTCTAACTCAGTTCCTGGCACCTTATAATACTTTGATGCTGTAGAAACAGCTTCACTTAAATCTTTCCCGTCCTGTCTCAGCTTCTTCACGAACATGACGGCCTTATAATACTCTTTTGGGATATACATCTTTTCCTCCGTCTTTTCTCTAATATAATTATGGGCGGAGATTTTGGTGGATTAGTAAAAAGATGATAGAAAAGAAGTTTTCTTTTGGCTTTTCGTAAAAAAAACAGCCAATCGGAATGACTGGCTGTATTGAATGATTATCTGCACCTTATATCACGCTATCGCGTCATACTTGAGCGCCTTCTTTTTTGCGTATTCCGTAAGGAGATTTATCACATCCTCTTTTGCGGAACAGTTGCATTTGCCCCTTACCTGCACGATGGTATTATTACGTACTTCGACAGTGTAATAAGGCTTGTCCGGCTCTTCGGAACGACGGACGAATAGAATTACCGCCTTGTTTTCGGCCATATTTTCTATATAGCCCATTCCCTTTTGCCCGACACAGATGTTTTGGATCTCGCCTTCCGAAACTATGTCATAGGCAATCTTCGGAGCCGTGACAAAGAGTTCACCATTTTCCATACTGAAATCGTACTTCTTATGGATGCCCGGAAGTTTTTTGTCAAGTTTGAAGAATACCGGCAATCTGTCAACCTGAGTCGCATCGAGGATCTTACTGTATGTGGACTGTTGCCATTCCTCATCAGAAAGTCCAATGCTCCTATATGTTTCCTGGATCTTCTTCGCAAGACGTTTCCTGGCCTCTTCCTTCTTTTTTATCTTATTAAGATCCATGATTTCATCATGAGCTTTTTTAAGATATTTGGGGAAAAATAATATATTACTCTTTTTATTCCATTCACCATAAGTATCCCTCATTTTAATGTAATCACACCACATAGTCAGAACAGAAGACGGTGAGTTGAATGTACTGTCTATCTGAGCCCTTATGTACTTCATTGCTTTATGATAGGTTGTGTACTGAAGGATGCTCCTTATGTTCTCAAATTCATGAGGTTTAAATAATAAGCTAAGCTCTTGTTTTTCAGCATCTTTAAGCTTAGGAAATTCACGATACACCAGGATTCCCCTGTCGGTTATTGTGTCACGCCTTTCATATATTCTTCTATATGTCTGACGATCAACGCCAAATACCTCGGGAAGAGTCTTTCCGTGTATGTTGCATATGGATTCACTTAAACCGTACCCTTCATAAATTTTCTCTTTAAGCATACGGAATCCGGATTTCTCTATCCATTCAAAGTAAGTTTCCATTGCATGGCTCTCAAGGTAATCACTAATGCATCGTATTTCACGATCCTGCTTATTTATTTCAGGATGCTTTAATTCAAGGAATTCCTTAAAGCCTATATGCTGCAGGAAAGGTGTGCTGTCTATCAAGGAGTTAAGCCCCTTGGTATATATCCCACCTTTAGATGAAAACTTTCCGAAGTTACAACCGATATTCATTATACGGTTTCCGCCGAACCCACGAATGGTTTTACAGTATTCCCATTTACCCCAGTTCCATTTATAGGCACGTACCTTTTTCTCCTTAACAAACTCACGTACTCTTTCCGTGAGATCATATATTGGAGAGATGGAATCACCGTTAATGGTCATTTCTACTCGGAAAAACCTGATCAAAGTATAGCCTTCACTTGCTTTTTCAAGCTTCATTGCACAGCGTGTATCATGGACCACCTTATGGTTCCTAAGCCTCGAAATGAATGTCACTTCCTTTTTACAAGAAGGGCACTTGCCTTCACTGAGGTGTTTAATCTTTCCCTTTAGGGACACGTTTTGCTTACATCTTGTGCAATAACCCTCTTCTCCCTTATAGAAAATTCGATTGCCCATATTAAAGGGAAGGTTTTTACAAAATCTAATAAAGTCTTTTCCTATGGGTTTTACCGGGGTATTGAGGGTTTTAGCCTCATCCTGCTTTCTGTCGTACGCCCTGTTGTAATCTTGATATGCCTGTTGCCATGCAATATTATCAACCAGCCTATCATATTCCTTTCCGGCATCCTTATCCGTCATTACGATTTTGCCAATACTGCTATAAGCATCTCCTTTTCTTATGACATTACTTGCATGGTCACAAGCCGTAGTCCTTGTCTGATATTTTCCGTCGCTGTTCATAGTGACAAAAAGCTCGTTTTTTGTATCAACTGCTGTTAAACCGGAAAATACAGCGACATGGTTCTGCTTTTCGTTTGCCACCCAGACTTCCTGTATCAGCACATCTCCATCTTTCTTATAGTATTTGAAGATGTATGATTGGTGTCCATTCGCTGCTTTCCTCGAAAGCTCATCAGTGTCAGTACAAAGATACTGATACCCTTTCAACACTTCTTTAAGTTCCTTTGTCCGTTCTTTTCTGAACTCTTCTGTTAATTCCAACTCGGCCATAAAAGGCTCCTTTCCTGTGCACCTGCACAACTTTCGTATGCCACTTTGGGCTTTTCGTCATTTTCTTTCTCCATAATGACTTTTGCTTTTTACATTAAAATTATGGGAGGGGATATTTCAGATAGACTTAGTCAGAACATCTGGAATGAGCACAAAAAAACAGCCTGCAACCGAAGTTGCAGACTGTTTAAAAAATGTTCTTTTGGTCAACTTAACATACTCATAAAATTCATCTGAGCATATCCGTCGTTTATCTTGTAGGGATCATCCATACCCCAGATTTCAGAAGGTGTCAGGGGGATATCAGTGCTTTCCGGTTTTTCCTCCGTAACCGTAGTTTCGGTCTTAAACTCTACCTTTTCTGTTACATTTGTTGCCGGTTTTACAGTGGCTTTGGAAGACTTAGCTTTAGACTTCTTTGTAGTCTTATTCTTCCCGGCCTTCTTTTTTCTTTCCTCCGCCTCTTTTGCTTTCTTCTCTTTCTTACTCTTTATCTTATTGTAAAGAGCATCACCTTCGTGATCATAAAAATCGAAGATCCAGCCTGCGACATCTGCATCAGGAACATGATAACCTATGCCTCTTGAGGCTCCGTAGGCATTGTCCAAGAACTCACCCATATTCACGGTGAATCGGGATAAGTCTCCGGATGATGACTTTACACCCTTCTTTTTATTATTCTCTGCTTCAGCTGCTTCCTTTGTAACGATATTTCCGTCATCTGTTGGAGTAAGCTGTCCCAATGCTCTCATCATAAGAAACTTGTTTAATAAATCTAAGTTAAGTCTCTTATCAAGAACTTTGCTTTCAAATAATGGGTCTACTGCAACTCTCTGCTCTATACAGCTCATATACCACATAAAGCTACCTAGAAAGTTCATTTCGCTCATAGAGGGATTATCTTCGTCCTTGCAATGGGCTTTCTTGATCTTATCAAGCTCCCACTGAAGTTTTTCTCTGTAATCAGAGAAGTCAGGGATAACCTCTTCCTCCTTTTTTACTGGAGTTTCTGCTTGGGCTTCCGGTTCCGATTCCTCGTCACACACTTCTTCAACCTTTTTAGTGGGTGCTTCTGCAATGAGACGGTTAATCTTGCCGGCAGCCTTTTCGGCATCCTCTTCTGAATCGAAACTGATATAATCATCAGAATCAACCTTTCCATTGCAAAGGTAAATGTCCGCTAAAAGATCCACCTTTGAAAGACTCGCCTTTTCTGCAATATCCTTAATTGTTTCTCTGTCGGCGGTTGTCGTAAAAGTGTAGGACATAAAGTCAGGAGACATAATTACACTTACCTTTACATCAGGTTTTGTGAGTACTGTGTCTGCAACAGTTTCGGTCACATTTGTTTCCGTCACAGGCTCCGGAATCACTTCAGTTTCTATCACGGGTTCTTTTTCCTGTTCCGTTTCTTCAGCTTCCGGTACATCATCTTCCGGATGTTCGCTGAGAACCGGATCATCAGGAGTTATTTCCTCGACTTCCTTAACTTCTACTCCGTCAAAAATCGACAGTGCAAGCTCTGCGCTTATTTCAAGGTCGAAGTAGAAATGGCCTTCGGCATCAAAGCGTGCCCCCATACTATCCATATGAGATCTTATGCTTTCTTTTCTGATGCCTGTGTGTGCGCTAAGCTCTGCGCTTGTCTCAGGTACATTTGTCGTAGTAAGGGTATACCCCTTACCGGTTTCTATAATCTGAACGTTCTTTGCCATATATGGCTCCTTTCCGGTACTCGAGCACCTCTGCGTATGCCCCGTCGGGCTTGTCTGTCATTTTTTCTCTCTAAATGACTTATGCTTTTTTTCAAATAAATTATGGAAGGGGATGTTTCTAATAACGTTGATATGAATTAAAAATTGGCATACAAAAAGCGGTCATTTTTTGTGATATGACCGCTTTATAATATGTACTTATTTTTTCTTTAGTTTCAATACAACCGCAACGCTTGCAATCAATATTGCTACCACAGCACCGACTATAACAATGATACGTCCGATATCTACATTGGTAGTATCTTCTACAGGCTTTAGCTCTGCAATCGTCTCAGTTTCTTCTGTCTTTGCTTCTGTTGTTTCTGTAGTTTCATTCAATGATTCCTGAATTGCCTGAGCATGGGATTCAATAAGGGCATCTCTTTCGTTCTTGATCATTGGCTGGAAAAGCATATATGAATCAAACGGGAAGACATCTCCTCTCTGAATCATCATGATTTCAAGATCGTCAAGAAGTGTTGTGTTATTTTCCACAATCTCGTAGTAGTTTCCGAAAGTACCCCTATTATATTTATGGGACCACGTACATCTGATTTCATTGTTCCACGAAGCTCTATCGTCTAAGTCGAACTTTGGAGATCCGAGCTCATAGTAAGAACCTACGGGAAGGAGTACGTCTGCAGCGAAATTATATTCACGCTTTAGGTCTATGTCATAGACAGTTTTTCCGTCTGTAATCTGATATGTTACATGGGTGATGGCTGCCTCGTAGCTTACAAGCTTTACACGGAATGTGCCATAGGTTTTTCCGTCGGAGAGATCTATTATTTCTGGTTCAACGTCAAGTGGGCCTATGCTTTCATCCACTTCATGATTATCTTCTTCTCCAGCTTCTATATCTTTTCCTAACGATTTAACCTTGATCTTTACATTCTGACACTTTGAAGTATCCAATGTCTTAGGAGATACTTCGTATGTGTATTCATCGTTTATATCTTCATTTGAAAACACCGTTACATCATAAACACCGGCTGATATAGGGTATGTTCTGGTGTAACCGTTGTTCGGTAAATCCTCACGATAGTTTAGATCAAAGTCTATGTCATTTATCATGACATCAATCTTCAGGTTGTAATACTCCGGTACATCTGCCGAGATTTCTACATCTACTGCGTTTTCTGGCAGAAAGTCAGAGTTAAGATTATCTACCCTTTCAGTTTCTGCAAATGATGCGAATGCAGCCATTGTCATAATGGCTGTTGCAAAGAATATTGTTTTAAATAAGTTTTTCATATTTTCTCCCATATTACTTTTATTGTCCATACTTTAATTATGCGTGCGAATAATTAATATAGCACATGATATAAAGGGTATCCTAGCTTAGTGGTTTAATTAAATATCCTATATCCAACTACAAAGTGATTTCTCCACCACTCACTAAGATTTCTGTGAACCACTTTGCCATTAGATGATGAAGCATCCATAATGGTTCCGTCTCCTACGATAATTACGATATGTCCACTGATAAGCATGACATCCCCGGCCCTAAGTTCATCATAAGAAGTAACCTGCGGGAACGGCTTATCTGAGATCCAACTACCTGTGGTTCTGTACGGAACGTTTACACCGGTCTGATTTAAGCACCACCAGACATAGCCTGAACAGTCAAATGAGTTAGGACCTTTTGCTCCCCATACATAAGGGCAGCCAAGCTTTGACGATGCTATTGAAAGGAATTCCTTAACCTGTTCCGATGCTTCTACGCTTATATTTCCAATTTCGAGATAGTTATAAATCTCTTTTGCATAATCTTTTCTTTGGCCAAGATCCTGATAATACTTACCGTCTTTAGCTTTATTTTTATTTTCAGCTTTACCGCCTGTACATCCCTCAACAACAACACAGAATGCTTCGCATGCCATTTCAACATCTATTACCGTCTGCATATTCGAACTATCATAGCGACTCAGATACTTATCTAATGTAGCGCCATAATTTCCTGTTGCCGGTGCAGTGCCCTGAAGTTCAGCTTTCAGGAATTTCACCTGACCTTCGACTGTATCATAATCCGGTATGGTTTCAAGGGCCGTTCTTCGTTCTTTTCCCCATTGAACAAGACCATAGTATGTCTTGGAATCCGACAGTGCCGAGGGCTTGAAGCTAGACTCTTGACGGAGATTTCCAAGTATTCCTGCCAGCATGGCGTTAGAAAGATTAAGGTCCTTTAATCCCGATACTATCTTTCTCATATTTTCCATCTCGTCCGTTGATAGTCCGGGAATATCCATTACAGATACGGTAGAACTTGATGTCACATACAGTTCATTCGGATCAAAATACTGTGGCGAAAACATTACTGACTCCTGATTGATAGACATATTTATCCTTGAGCCGTAAATAGCTGACGGAGCCACCTTATTATCTTTATCCGATGCGTATGTGCTAAAGGGGGATATAACGACGATTAAAAATGCCATTATACCCGATAATATTCTTCTCATTAAGTCACAATTCCTTTCACTGTTTTCCATGAGAGCGTATTTAGTCGTTCAAGTAAGGTAATATATCGCGGTGAAAATCGTTGCTAATACTAAGAACCGTATAACTGTTTCTTTTAAATGTGTTGTTTTGTTTTTGGTAAACAGTGTTCCCGATGCTACATAAACTATCCCCATTAAGAAAAGTACCGGTACGTAAATAATAAGTGGCAATCTAATCATGGTATTACCCCTCCCTTTCCATAAAACAATTATGCGGACACTTCTTCGCGTATCAGTATTTTTTGGAGAAATTTCTTAATTAAGAACAAAAAAACGCACAGACTATGAATGAAGTCCATGCGCCTTTCGTAGCTTTTATTCTCTTAGTTTCTATATTTATTTCCTTACTGCATTAGAATAATCTTCTTCCGACACAGACTCACACCACTCATTGCCCGCATCTTCACCCTGAATTTCTATTGCAAGATGTGAAAACCATGAATCCGGTGCTGCACCATGCCAGTGTTTTACTTCGGAAGGAATATTGATGACTGTTCCGGGAGTTAATTCAACTGCATCCTTACCCCATTCCTGATAAAAGCCTCTTCCTCCTACACAGATCAGCATCTGACCACCACCGCTCTTCGCATGATGGATATGCCAGTGATTCCTGCATCCCGGCTCAAAGGTCACATTGAAAATCGGGATCTGTTTAGTAGAAACCGGTGCAAGATAACTCTGTCCGTCAAAGTACTGAGCAAATCCGTCATTCGGATCCCCGATAGGGAAAAAGATAGTATTCTGGTATTTATCCTTGTCAGTTAATTCCTCAATTTTCTCAGAATATACTTCTTTAGCAAGATTAAATACCGCCCATGCTTTCGGCCATCCTGCATAAAAAGCTACATGTGTAATGACCGCCGCCATTTCTTTTTGAGTAACACCATGCTTTTTTGCATTATCAATATGATACTTCAGGCTGCTGTCTGTAATTCCCTGAGCCATCAATGCTACAATAGTTATGATGCTTCTGGTCTTTACATCAATATCCTGATTGTTCCAGTTCTCCCCAAAAAGAATATCGTCATTAAAATGTGCAAAGTCCGGTGCGAACTCTGAAAGAGCTGCTCGGCCTGCGGTTTGTACTATTTTCTCGCTCATTTCCTACTCCTTATTCCAGCGAAAGTCCATCGATCCAGCTTCTGATCTCTTCCAGAGAAACATCTCCACTGAATCTGTTTCCATCAAGCCAGTTGCCTGACCCGGCTTTTTCTGAAAGATTCTTACTGCTCGTACTTATTCCGCTACCTCCTGATGTACAGAACGGAATAATCGTTAACCCATCAAAATCATAGCTTTCCACAAACGTATCCATGATACGCGGTTCCTCACCCCACCATATCGGATAACCTATAAATACAGTGGAATAAGTATCACCTATTTCTATATTCAGGTCTTCAAATTCAGGTCGAACATCAGGATCCCTTTGTTCTTTTGTAGCCCTTGTGTTTGAATCATTATAGTTTAAATCTGCATCCGTATATGGCTCCTTTGGTACGATCTTATATAAATCTGCTTCTGTAACCTGTGATATCTTTTCTGCAACTCCCTTTGTGGTTCCTGTCGCCGAAAAATACACCACCAGAGTTTTATTGCCCACATCTACATTTGATGCTTCCTTTGATATATCAGTACTGTTTTCTGTTGCCGCTTCCGATGTGGCACTTTCATCAGTTCTCACTGACTCAACAGTTTCTACTGTTTCGGTAACACTTTCTGTATGAGTTTCTGATTGATTTCCGCATCCAACAATGCCTGTCATTAATGCTGCAATAGCTATTAATACCGTAATCTTCTTAAAACAGTTACTCATCAGATTATCTCCTCCACCCATTTTTTCAGTTCTTCTTCAGAAACATTTCTGGTGAATCGCCTTCCACTGACAACATTAGCTTCCTTAGCAAGAGCTTTCATATTCTCACCTGAATTCCCTATTCCGCTTCCTCCTGATGTGCAGAATGGTATGACTGTTTTTCCCGAAAAATTATAGCTTTCCATAAATGTATCTATGATAGATGGCTCTCTATACCACCACACCGGAAAGCCAACAAAAACATTTGAATATTCTGAAATATCAGCAATACGTGATGCTATTTCCGGCCTGCTGTTTTTGTCATTCATCTCTATGGAACTACGGCTGCTTTTATCCTGCCAGTTTAAATCAGCACTTGTATATTTTTCTTCCGGCTCTATTTCAAATAACTCAGCGCCTATAGACGAAGCAAGCCTAACCGCAACCTGTTTGGTTACTCCGCTTGCACTAAAAAATGCAACTAAAGATTTACCCATAAGATTAATCCCTCTCTTTCCTCTTTATGCTTATTTTCTTATAAAACCCGCATCCTTTTCCGGCATGGTATCATCAGAAACATATCTCTCAACAGTCATGTGGAGATCATATTTTTCACGAAGATCCATGATTGTTTTCATCATGGGAGATGCATGATGGACATCAATTGATTCCTGATCCTTCCAACTGTCTATCAGAAGTATAGTCTCTGGATCTTCCAATGACTCGTAATATTCATACCTGAGATTTCCTGCCTCATTACGGATTTTCTCTACTGTTCCGCTTTTTGTCATCTCCTCTGCAAATTTTCTTGCAGAACCATTGGTTCCTGTATATCTGAGATTTACTGTAATGCTCATCTTCATCTACCTCATACGTTTAATCCGCTGTCATAGGCTTCTTTCATTGCCCTGGTTCCTATTACTTCGCCTTTTTGCCAGACACCTTCTCCCCAAATGATGCCTTTTATTTCATTCCCAAGGTTCTTGAATACTGTGGTTAGTTCCTGCCCTACAAGTTCAAGTCCTCTTTTTTCGTCATGTCCTGTGATAATTAGGAAGATATCATGTCCTCCGAGATCTTGCCACTTAGGAAGAAACCTGTCTATCACAGTCTTAAGCATTCCATTCATGGTAAGGAAATAAGTTGGTGTGGCAACAACGATCACATCTGATCTCTGCATCTTATCAAGGATCTCAGCCATATCATCCTGTAAGACACATTTTCCTGTTTTAAAACAGGAATAACATGCACGACAAAAGTTTATATTCCTGTCATACAGAGAAATCTTTTCGACATTGTTACCGGATTCGGATGCGCCTTTCATAAACGCATCACACAGGATATCGGAATTCCCCTCTTTTCTGGGGCTTGCCGACAAAATCAAAACATTTTTCATAGATAGCTACCCCTCTAGCTGTCTAATTATCTTAGCTGGAACACCGCCAGCAATAACATTATCCGGTATATCCTTAGTTACGACAGCACCGGCCGCTATTACCACATTATTTCCTATAGTTACTCCAGGAAGAATTGTGGCATTCCCTCCTATCCAGCAGTCAGAACCTATCCTTACAGGTCTTGTTGTTGAAATAAGATATTTGCTTCCATCTTCTCTCGTTCCAAAACGTTTTGAAGCATCTAAACTATGCTCTCCACAATATATCTTTACATCTGGTGCGATAAGAGTTCTGTCACCAATAGTGATCATATTTGAATCAAGGAAGGTACAGTTCATATTGATCGTGACATTTTCACCAAGCTCTATATGCTTTCCATAAGTGCAGCGAAAAGGAGGCATGACCACTGTTCCGTCGCCCATCTTGCCAAGGAGATTTTTTGCAGTTTCCTTCTGTTCAATAGTTTCATCTGTATCATTAAGCTTCCTGACCAGTTTTTTTGCTGATATGATCATCTCCTGAATCTCAGGATCTCTGTAATCATACTCTTTTCCTTCTAACAGCTTTTCGTGTTCTGTCATTTATCTGAGCCTCCTTCCAAGTTCATAGGCTTCCTTTGGATACCTGCTCCTTGAAGTCATTCCCGGTGTTCCGCAGCCATATCCAAGAACCATACCCATATCTTCAAAATTGATGTATCTGACAAGAGTTTTATAATGTGCTTCAAGTGCCTCGAATGTCCAGTCATCTGCATTCCATGCAACACTAAGAAGTGCTGATCTAAGATGTTTTCTGCTCAGGCTGCTGTTATAAGCGCAGAACCTGTCTACAACAATCTTCATCTGTGCCGACATTCCATAGTAGTAAAGCGGAGTGGCAAATACCACCATATCAGATGACAGGAGTTTTCTCCTTATGATCTCTGTATCATCCTTCTGTACGCATGGTCCTTCATATCCACACTGCACACATCCGATACATGGTTTTATATCAATGTGACAGATATCCAGAATCTCGACTGTATGCCCGGATTCCTCTGCTCCTCGTTTAAATTCTTTGGTCAGGATACCGGTTGAACCATTCTTATTGGGGCTTCCCATCAAAACTGTTATATTCATTCTAAAATCCTCTATGAAATAAGCCCACGGCAAAAAGCCGCAGACTTTACTTTCAATTATTTATTCATTTTTGCGCAATCGCCCACTTTATCACCTGTCACAAAGTATTCATATGTAGGGAACTCGAAAAGAACAGGTTTGAAAACATGGTAGTCAATCTTACCGGCTTCATTAAGGACAGACTCATCCGCGTATGTGGCAAGGATCTTTCCGATAAAGTTATCGAAGTTCTCAAGTTCTAAGTTTGTGTCCATCTCGCACTCTATAGAAACCTTTGCATCATCAATAAGAGGAGCTCCGTTCTCACCTACTGTATATTTAAAAACACCTGACTTATCTTCTTTATTTCCTGAGACTACGCCCATTCTGTCTGCTTCCTTAAGCCATGACTCATCAACTACATTCACAGAGAAAATCTTATTCTCTCTGATTCCCTTATTTGTATAATGTGCCTGCACCATGGATACCATAAGATGGCTGTGCGCTACAGTTCCTGCGTGTGCTACCAGTGTCCAGTTAGGCTTTCCGTCCACCATTGCTCCTACTACGATTACAGGTGCCGGATATAATGCCAAAGTTGCTCCTATATTCTTCTTCATTTACGCTCCTTCTTTCTTTTAATCAAAAAATCAGTTTCAAAAACTGATAGGTCATTTCATAAATCGTCACATCAACATGAGAGAGCTTCACCTCATCCATGGCAGATATCTGCTTCTCTGTCGGATATGAATATGGATAGATTCCATACATGTAAGGGAAAAATGCATATCTTATCTGCTCACTCTTCTGATCGGTTATATTAAGATGTTTTTTCAAACATTCACCAAAAAGCTCCACCGTTTCCTTAAAAGCTTTCTTGTATTCAATCAAAAGCTCATCCCTGCTGTTGTCCTCTATCTCATAAAGGTTCATGGCCGAAATCTTGAGAAGTGTCTTCCTGTCTTCCATGGATTTTGCAATGGCTCTTGCCAGAGAATCCTTATCCATATCCAAATTTCTTTTGATAATGCTCCTTAAAGCATCATTCCATTTCATATATTCACGGGTAAGCAGTCCTAAAAAGATTTCTTCCTTTGTTTGGAAATAATTGTAGATAGAAGGTCTGGAAAAGCTGGTTTCGGTGCTTATGCTCTTTATGGTAATGCTGTGAAAGCCCATGTTCTCATAAAGCTTTTCACAGGCATCCATTATCTCCTCTCTTCTTTTGTCAATCGTCTCCTTAAGTTCCACTGCCATGATAGTTCTCCTTTGAATCCTTGTCTCAAATATAACTTATATTACTATAATGTTGACACAAGGTCAATTTTCGGGCAAAAGTTAATCCATCTTCTTTTCCCACATACGGATAAGGTTAAGATCAAGGCTGTCAGCAGTCTTTTCAAGATCTGCTATCTCTTCCGCAGTAAGGGAAATGTTGCAGGCCTTAACTGCATCCTCAACATGATTAACCTTTGTCACACCGATGATAGGAAGCGCTCCCTTTGCGATAGCCCATGCTACAGGAATCTGTGCCGGTGCCACATTGTACTTGTCTGCTACTTCCTTAAGCTTAGCATTCATGATCTCAAGCTTATCAAGTACAGGATTATAGGTTATTCCTCTTCCTGATCCTTCCGGCATCGGATTCTTTGTATCATACTTTCCGGAAAGTGCGCCCTGTTCAAGTACCATATATGCCCAGAACTGAATGCCGTTTTCCTTGCAGTAATCAACGATTCCTGAATCCTCAGATGATCTGTTAAGGAGGCTGTAGTGATTCTGTACTGCTCCAAGCCTGAGTCCATGCTCATGAAGGATTCTGTCTGCTTCCTTGATCTCTGCCAGGTTGTGGTTTGACACGCCGATTACCGGAACATTGTCCTTCCCTTCAAAATACTTCGCAACCTCTGTGATCCACTTTGGGGCATCCACAGGATTATGTACCCAGTAAATATCCATGCTGTCGATACCGAGCATCTCGTATTCTGTCTTCAGCATATCCGCTACAGGTGTTGCTGATGAGTAATCTGCACACTGTGGTGTGAACTTATCAGATACGATATATGAATTCCTTGGAAGCCCCTTCAGAAAACTTCCGAGGGTCTTCTCTGATGTGCCCATGCCATATACATAAGCTGTATCCCAGAGATTAAGACCTGCCTTCATTGCTGCGTCAAATATAGGTCTGAGAGATTCTTCTGTGAAGTTTCCTCCAAATGTTCCATCATTTCCCCATGCCCATGCGCCGAGTGCTATCTTTGGTAATGTCTTTGTCATATCAAAGCTCCTTTCAGTTGACATCGTGTCAGGTGATGGTTGAATAATAACACTGTATTGACACAGTGTCAATCTCTTTTTTATTTTTTCTTTTATAAAATTTTGAAGACTCCTTACCGATAGAGAATCTCCTTTTTATATATGTTTCAAGAATGTTGTGATGCTAGATGAGAAAAATACCTCAACTAAAAAATAAGTGAGCATATCGCCCACTTATTCAGAAATCGCAATGACATAACGTCTGCCTGCATCATTTGATGTATCATCATCACAGGCAACAAGCGTTACCGAATCGTCCGTCTCTATTTCCATTCCCGTCTTATCAGACAGGAATTTTGAGAGTGCTTCTGGAGTTTCAGGATGAATGTTGTAAAAATCATCATCCGCCTCTGCCTGGTAATATGAAACTATAGTGAAGTACTTCACTGTTTCATCAGTTACCAGTACGAGGTTTTTATGCTCCTCAAGGTATTCGGGTTCCTCGTAATAACGGAGGCTTCCAAACATCCAGTTCTCCTTTTTGTTCCTATGGACACTCATGTTGTGTCCGGCGATGACATGATTACCATCGCTATCGAGGTCAAAAAGATAATTACCCTCTTCATCTATTGCACCGTCTCCGAAAATGCATCCAGGATAACTTTCCCGCTCGCCTTTTCCGTTATGGTGTAAATAATAATCAAGAGCTTCCTGATCATTACCTTTTCTTTGATAAACTGGGTATTGAAGAACAACTCCTTCGTCCTTCATTGCCGCATTGCAGAGTCGATCCTTCTCGATATCAGAGTCAAGGATCATGATGTACCCCTGAACATCTCCGTTATCCTTCTGGAGTCTCTTTACACCATCTACCATAGCCCTTTCGTCATCAGAAAGAGCAATGGCTTCTGGTTCTATTTCCTCTACATCCACCGCGGTATCCGGTATTTCTTCAGATGCTTCGGTAAACATCTCGGCTTTAAGTTCGTTATAAGACTCAGCCGCTTCTTCCTTATCTCTTGAGCGCTTCACCGACATTGTCACGAAAACCGCAGCAAGAATAATAAGGATAAAAGTCATTGTTTTTTTCATATTTACCTCCTCTAATGACTTATCTAATAATCTACATACAGATTATGGAAGGGGATAACTCGGATAACAAAAAAATCTGCCGGTTTTACAGCAGATTTTTTAAAATATCTTTTATGAGAATATCTCATCTTTTACTTCGCCGGCTTTTTGTGCTGACATCTTTGTCTGAAACTCTTCTGCTTCTTCCTCATTTCTGCATCCAACACCGTACTCTGTTGAATAAGGAATTACTTCTGTCACAGTCCTTAATATGTTGTGGACCGTGTGACAGTAAGGACACTCAAGCTGCTTTGCATACTCTCTTACCTGTATTGCTCCATCGACAAATACATGACCGTCTTTTTTTATGTAACGGTAATCCATATCGGCAATCTTACCGTATGACTTCATAATAAGGAAATCGTGACGATTTGAATCATCATCTTCCTTTATCCTATACTTTCTGGGTACATCAAGGACATAATTGGTGATCCTCTGTCCCTGGTCTGTAGTATAGATCTCCGGTTCGTTGCTTGCCTTTCCGATTATGGTAACACGGTTTGAAATCTCGGAACGCTCACGCATATTCTTTGTACCTTCCGATGGATCAAGACCCTTTGTGAGCACTTCTGTGAACACAGGGTTCACATAGCAAAGTGTCTCATTAAAGGAAATAACTGAATGTTTTCCTTCTTCATCCTCACAGACTTCATTCTTACATAAACAATGTTTTGTGTAATCATGGGATGCAAGGGTTCCCCTAATGAGCACCATATCTCCCTTTTCCCATTTGGCCATCTGCTTCATGATTTTTGCATTTTGTGAAAGGACGATAGGATTATCCATTTTGATCCTGTGGTCCTTGGCACCATAATCCCTGATGCCACGGATGACCGCTACGGTACAGATTACCTGTATCTTCTTTGCGTCCGGCTGTCCGGGCTTATCAGTATATATTTTTGGTGCGCTCGACACTTGGCCGTACATTGTGACCTCATTGTGACGTGCCATTATAATACCTTCTTTCTCCAAATAACTCTATTAACTCGTTTACTATCTAATTATGTACGGAGTTTTTGTCGTATTAGTTTTTTTTAGAAAAATTTTTTTAAAAAAAGAACCGGCGAACCGGTTCTTGAACATTATTGTATTATCTTATTATCTCATCGATGGTCGATACTGTACTGAAGCTTCCTGGATGACTTGATATGATTTCTTTCATCACCGACAGTTCAAAATAGCTTATATAGCAGAATAATGTTGTGTTCTCTCCAGCAATGGCTCCGCGGGAATTCATGATGGTGCATGTTTTATTGAGCTGCTTCTTGATGTCACTTATTATTCCATCAGGATCCTGGGTAATAATGGTAACCTGCTTGATTGATTCGAAGTGATCCGTATAGTGATCTATCACGCTTGTGGCAACAACATATACAAGAAGACTAAGAAGTGCGGCTGTTGCATCTATTACTACAAACACCGTGAGGTACACAAGAGCATTGAATGCCAGAAGCACCGGTGTCATGCTGTAATTTCTACCTGTCTTATCAGACAGCTTCTTTACTATGATATTCGCAAGAATTTCTGAACCGTCTATACACCCGCCATAGCGAAGGATCAATGATAATCCAAAGCCAAGTATTGCTCCTCCGAAAGCTACCGCAAGAAAGTGCTCAGTATTTAGTTCAAAAGGAATATGCTCAAAAAATACAAGCCCTAAAGTGTAGACGATAGAACCAACCGCAGCTTTTATGGTGAAACGTCTTCCCAGAAAAATGTAACCCGCTATCAAAAAAGGCAGGAAAACCGCAATCATGCATAGTGACAGCTGTAGCCCGGTAAGCTTACTGATAATGATGGCAACCCCGGCAGTTCCGTAGTCTATAGCGTCATTCGGAAGCAAAATAAGAGCAACCGAAAAACTCGCCATAATGGCTCCAAGTATAATAAAAATATATGATAGTATGCCCTGAGTCTTCTTCATCTAAACTATTATCCTTCTGTATTTTCTGCCTATTCAGTTACACTTCCCCAATTAAGTTTATATTTATCTGCATCCAAGCAGTATTCGCTCTTAAGAAACGGATAGTACTCCTCAGCGTCTACTATCCTTGAGCCTTTCTGCTTATTACATTTCTTACATAACGGAAGGAGATTTCTTTCGTCATCTGCTCCACCTCTGTATTTTGGTATGTAATGTTCTATAGTTGTTTTCTCCAGAGTAATAGACCTTCCGCAACGAGCGCAAACTCCATCCGTTTTGTTTAGAAGAATACGTTTGATTTCTGATTTCTTTTGCTTTAGGCCCCTCATACATCCCTCGGATATCTTTTAGCAATATCTCTCTATCGTCCTCACTACCGCTGACAAATACGAACTTCCAAAAAGATTTAAATGATTTGTCAGGTGGTATAAGTTATACAAGTCCCGTCTTTCCTCATAGCCCGGGATAGCTCCCATAGCTTTAAAGTACGCGTCATAAAACTTTCTGTCAAAGCCACCAAACAGTTCAGTCATCGCAATGTCAGCCTCATTACATCCCACGTATACCGCCGGATCTATCAGCATCGGCTGCCCAGTTTCATCCGACATAAAGTTTCCGGCCCAGAGATCCCCATGTAAAAGAGAAGGTTTCTCCGGTTCATAAAGGAATCTGTCAAGGTTATCGAGGAGCCAATTTACCTTTCTGATAAGGCTTCCGTCAAGGTGCCTTGATGCCAGCTCAAACTGTGGTCTTAACCTACATTCGTAAAAGAACTCTATCCAGCTGTTCTTTGGAGTATTCTTCTGTTTGCCGGCACCGATGTAATTATCACTATTAAGACCATATTTCCCATCTGTCACAAAAGATGAGGTATCAGCCTTATGCATGGCAGCAAGACCGGAGCCGAGCTTTTCCCAAAAGTCCTTCTTAGGCAAAGCCCTTTCTATAAACTCCATCAAAAGAAACGAATATCCATCATCTGTGCCAATAGCATGAATATGTGGGACCCTGATGGTTCCTGTTTGCATTATGACAGCGACACCCTCAGCTTCAGCCCTGAAGAAATCTTTATTTGAAATACTGTTCGCCTTAAGGAAAAGCGTTTCTCCATCTGAAAGAAAAAGCTTATAGGCATCATTGGCATCTCCGCCATGAACTGCCTGCTTTTTCTCCACTGATACGTCTTTTCCGCATACTGATATAACAGCCTCTTTTAACGAGCTGCAAACGAGCACTTTATCAGAAATTGTTCCCATTCCATCCCCAATCATCTGATCCGAAATAACGGATATACATGTGGTCAGGACTCACACCAAGAATATCCCCATATATGCCTGTCAGTTCTTTTGTCATCTTGCCGTAAACATCAGAAGAAGCATTTCCATAGATCTTAACCTCGATGAATGCTGTAGGCTGAGAATCATCACCTCTAAAGTACATAGGAATGTCTCCCTCGATTGCCAACATAAGCCAGTTCTCGCTCTTCCCCGGAATAATTGAAATAGCCTGTCCAAGGCGCTCCTTTAGCTGTTTCTCTTTTTCCTTTGTTACCGTAACATTAGTTTTTGTTGAAATGAATGGCATGGTCCTTCTCCTTTTCCCTACAAAAAATAGTATCAACTATAGTTCTCTGTACCATTATAATGCTTTTCATTGAACTTAACATTAGCTGACTAACGACAAAAGTCGCAGATTATGCGGCTGAACTAATCAGCCTGGCAAGTTCGTTGATATCACTTGTTCTCGGTCCATCGAATTTGATACCACGGCCATTTTTTCCGTTTAGCCACTTTATTGCCTTTCCTCCGTATTTTTTCCACTCGTTTAAGTTTTCCGAGTAATCGTCCACCAGGATATCCTCATCGGTTAGAGACTCTTTTTGAAGTATCTTCATCACTGAGAGAGCCTTATTTGTACCGTTTAGCACAAAATTTCGATTCTTAATCTCCGGCGCTTTCATATCACACCACTTGTTCTTATCTTCCAACGCAGTGCAGTCCGTAAGGAAAGCGGACAAAATGTATACCTCGAAGTTTTCCTTTTTTGCAAGTTTTCTCGCAAAGTCGAGTATTTCAGTCTGCGGATCCAGATTAAGAAAATATCCCCGGCTTTTTAGTTCTCTCATTCCTGCTTCCTTCCATTCGGCAAGAGTACCGTCAAGATCGAAAAATATACGTTTCATGCACATCTCCTTTCTCTACTATTCATGTTCTTCTCCAATTTACTTATGATCTGTTACATAACAATTATGGGGAGGGAATGTTCAGATAAGCTTCTGATTATATGTTAGCTGGTCGGGGATGCAAAAAAAGGTACATGCATCTATATAGATACAAAAAAAGAGCATTCGCTTTCTGGCAATTATCATGCCTAGCGAATGCCCACTGATATTATTCTATATATATACTATCTTGAAGCATGGGATCCAATGGTTCAAAATGTATATTGCTTACGTCAAGACGTTTGGTCTTATTTCTGAGTATTCCATTTGATTTATATATAAATAAAACAGAATTGTTGTCTCTGTCATAATAGGTCATCATACAGCCAAGACCCGTATTATCATAAGGTTCATCAAAAAGATCAGTGACACATCCTACATAGATAGAGTCGTTTATTAATTTATAAACTGAACAGACATGTCCGCCGTCCGAAAATGATTGGTTCTCAATGTATTCACATACTCCATCATTGTCAAGATCTTTCTTTATAAGAAAATCTTCAGTATAATAGCTTGTCGACAATTCCATTGCTTTATAGATGTTATCTGTAGGAAGAAATGATAATCCAAAAGAAAAAAAAGCTGTTACTAACAAGGCGAACCATACCTTAATATCACTGTTTGATAACTGCATTTTATAAGCTCCTGAAAAATATTAAAAGATGATGTATTAGATAAGCCTAACGGTAGCAAATACACAAATCATGCGTTTCACAACTACCGAATAGGCTATACCCTCTTTCTTAAAACTTAACATAAATATTTAATACATATACAAGCTTAGTGCTTTCTTTTATTCAGATATCGAAACATATTTCTATTAAAACATCTCTTTGTTTTATGATTCTGAACAATTATCGTTTTAAGGACACTTGCAATACTAAGTACTGAAATTGATCCAAGAACAGCAATCTTTGTATTTTCTGAACCTTGATTTATACTGGTTACAAACTCATTGCAACAATGCTCTTTTGCATCCGAACTCAAATCATCAGAATCTAAAATATCAGTAAGAATTTTAGTTTCATTCTCTGATTTAGTCATCTGTACTTCGGAGAACTTATCAACTGCCTCTTTTATAGCATCATATTTTTTACCATTTATGTAGGTAAAACCCCTAGTTGCTTCAATAGCAATGCCACCCAAGTCCTTAGATAATGTATTTGACATTTTTGTACTGTGAGGGACTTGTCTGTTTGAATCATTTTCATTGAATAGATAAATTGGGGCTTCTTTATTTGTTTTCTTATGACAAACTTCAACTACTCTTTTCCTGTCGTCCTTTGCAACACATTTCATTGTGAGGAACCTCCTTTTAAATCAATTTTTTATTATGGATTGATTGTAAAAGAACGATGGTTTCTAGTGAAGTAATTGTGCTTAAGTGGAATATAAAAGATATTTCTTCCATTCATGCATTATAGCAAGATGCGTTTTTGCATACGAATTGTCTATATTTGCAGCACTAAGCAATAAATCACAGCCATATTGAAGATTTTGTATTTCATTCCTGTCATTATCAACCAAATCCCATAAATACATAATGGCATTGTAATAGCAGAACAAATCATTATTATAATGAACCATATAAGTCAATGAAAGCCACACATTATTAATAGCACCAATCAATTGTTCTTGAATCTTCTCGATATTTAATTCATCATGGTCAAAAAAATCAAAATTAAGATTTACATAATGATTTAAAAATTCAATCTGCGATGCAATTATTCTGTTATATTTTTGAATGCCATCTTCAGGATAAGCTTTTATAAAATTACTTTTATTAATTATTTGATTTAACCAAAACGATATTATAATTGCATATTCTAGATTTATGCATAATATAAAATGCATGCTATCACAATTTTCGTTTCTTTCATAATCTTTAATCAATTCATCAATAAGATCTTCTTTCTGCGCACAGATATCGGCATTGATTTTTTTTATATTCGATTCTACATCATTTGATGTAAATATGGTATAAAGGTTAATCTTGTATTTTAAGTATTCATGGTAATTATATGGATTTTCAGGAAAGAATAGTAAATTATTAATAAAATCAAATATAGTGAATCTCTTTTCGTTCGAAACTTTATTCCTCTTGAAATAATTTACTCTTATTTTATCTGAAAATACAAGCTCATCAATTGTGATATTATAATGCTTTGAAATGATGGCGAGTTTTCCAATGTCTATTTCATTTTCACCATTTTCTATTTTGCTAATTGCTGATGGTGTCAAATGTAAAAATGCCGCCAAATCTTTTTGTGTTTCATCATACTGCTCTCTTAAATCTTTTATATTATTCCCGATTCTTATTAAATCTATACAACTCATAGAAATCCCCTAGTATTAATTACATTAGGAATTGGATTCTAACATTTAAATAAGATTTTCATATCTTCCATCCTCTTCCCAACTTGCCATTTCAATATCGTCGGCTATCGCAACTTCCAATAGCCTTTCCCTGTATAATCTAAGGAGGGCATCTTCTCCTATTTTTTCTTTTAAATAACTACTAAGAGCATAAAAAAACTGTTCATTCACCTTGAAAGGCTCTTCATAATACTCAAAATCCATGTAATTCCCTACAACCTCCCGGAACACTCCTCCGAGAGAGTCAGCTAGATACACCGATGCATCCATGTCATCACTGTCACCATTTTTTCTGATGAATTCATTGGTATCCCATGTTGACATTTTGTTAAGAACAAACCCTCCATAACTATGTTTAAGCGGATTGTCATCGGTTTTAGGAATCCAAAGGATATCTCCTTTTTTAAAGGGAGTCGGAAAATCGAACCAAAGGTCATCGAAGAAATCCAAGATTCCGTGCATTGGTGCTGAAACACCTACCGGAGAATACTCGTCTATTTCCAAAATCTGCCCGTCTCCTCGGTATTCCATTTCGTATAACTCATCTGGATTGTCGAGAGACTGCTTAAGGAATTTATACCTTAACAATTCTCCATTTT